>JABDJM010000075.1 GCA_013002475.1 Saprospiraceae bacterium
CGCCAGAGGCGCGACAGCTAATTAGCACGTTAGTGCGTTTCAAAGAAAAGCCCCATCGGGGCAATATCTCCTTAGCGCCAGAGGCGCGACAGCTAATTAGCACGTTAGTGCGTTTCAAGGAAAAGCCCTGGAAGGGCGACATCTCCTTAGCGCCATCGGCGCGACAGCTAAATAGCACGTTAGTGCGTTTCAAGGAAAAGCCCCATCGGGGCAATATCTCACTAGCGCCAGAGGCGCGACAGCTAATTAGCACGTTAGTGCGTTTCAAGGAAAAGCCCCATCGGGGCGACAGCTAAAAACAAATGGCAAACACGTACACCCAACTCTACATCCACATTGTCTTCGCCGTAAAGGGAAGAGCCAACGTAATAAAGGAGGATTGGCAGAAAGATCTTTACAGATACATTATCGGAATCGTGGATGGAAAGAAACAAAAGGTCTATTCTATTAACGGCATGCCCGATCACCTCCATATCCTTGTCAGCATCAAACCAGATAAATCCATTTCAGATCTGGTACGAGATATCAAATCTAATTCTTCAAAATGGATCAATGAGAAAGGCTTTGTACCTGGGAGATTTGAATGGCAATCAGGCTTTGGAGCGTTCTCTGTGAGCCAAGGAGCCTTGGAAAATGTTGTTGCCTACATCAAAAATCAAAAAGAACACCACCAGAAATTCAATTTCCGCGAAGAATACATCAGGTTCCTTGAAGAGTACGCAGTCGATTTTAATGGTAATTTCCTTTTCGAAGAAATTTAGCTGCCGCCCCTACGGGGCTCACAGCTCATGTATAAATCCTTCTAGGGAGCTGCCGCCCCTACGGGGCTCACAGCTCATTTGAAACCCCTTAGCGCCAGAGGCGCGACAGCTAAATAGCGCCGAAGGCGCGGCATCCCCTTAGCCCTGTAAGCCTGCATGCCTTTGGTATGGGCGTCACCTTATCTCCCTCAATTTCTTCGGTATCAATTTCAGAAGCAGTAATTTCGTGGCAATGAAAAAAGTCTTTCCATTCTTCGCCCTATTGCTTCTGTTTGTTTCTTGTGAAACTGCTAATCCGGAATTCCAGGGAGACACAGCCGATCCAGATTACCTGCATAGATCAATGCAGAAGCTAACTGATGTGATCGTTCATGATATTTTTTCTCCGCCCGTTGCCAGTAGGAACTACGTATATCCAACTATCGCTGCCTACGAAGTTATGGTCAATGGAACGGAAGGATATAATTCTCTTGTCGGACAATTAAGAGATTTAGAGGAGATACCTGCACCCAAGGTTGACAAGGAATATTGTTTTCCGGTAGCTGCTATCTATGCATTTACCCAGGCTGGTAAATCATTTATTTTTTCTGAAAAGAAAATTGAAGACTATCAAAAGCAACTGCTCGTGGAATGGAAGGCTATCAAGGTTCCAAAGGATGTTCTTGACCGGTCTTTGGAATATGGTGATCAGGTTGCTCAGCATATTTTAGCCTGGGCGGATGGTGATATGTATAAGCAGACCCGAACCTTCCCAAAATATTCTGTACCGGAAGATCCTAGTAAGTGGCAACCAACGCCACCAGATTATATGTCGGGTATAGAACCATCCTGGAATAAGATTCGGCCAATGATCCTGGATTCTGCGGAACAGTTTGTCCCTCCTCCGCCTACAACCTACGACCTGGACAGGAACAGCAAATTCTTTAATGAAACCCAAGAGGTCTACCTCGCGGTTAAAGATGCTGGCCCTGAAGAAACAGAGATAGCCCAATTTTGGGATTGCAACCCTTATGTCTCTCATCATAAGGGTCATGTGATGTTTGCCACTAAGAAGATCACCCCTGGTGGTCATTGGATCGGCATAACAAAAATTGCTACCAAAAAGCTTGGACTGGATTTTATGCAAACATTAGAAGGATATACATGGGTATCTATTTCTTTGTTTGATGCTTTCATTTCATGTTGGGATGAAAAGTACCGTTCAAATTTAGTACGGCCTGAAACTGTGATCAATCAACACATTGATGAAGATTGGTTACCTCTGTTGCAAACACCTCCGTTTCCTGAACATACATCTGGTCACTCGGTAATTAGTTCGGCTGCTTCTGTGGCGCTTACTGAACTATACGGAGACAACTTTTCTTTTGTAGATAGCACCGAAGTTGCCTATGGTCTTCCTCCCAGAAGTTTTGAATCCTTCTATGAAGCTTCCGCCGAAGCAGCCATTAGCCGTTTGTACGGAGGAATTCACTACCGGCCGGCCATTGATTATGGAGTGGACCAGGGGAAAAAAGTGGGTGCCCTCATTGTAGGTAGAATGAAAACCAAAGGCTAAGCCGAATTTCTTTTAGTCAATCTTTACTAACGGTTTCACCCAAAATCGATCGGATGAAGAAACCTTCACCTGGTACATTCCAGAAGGAATTCCCTGTGTAGAAATTTCCTTATAGAGTTTTCCCTGAGAAACAAAATCTTCGAAAGATCGAAGGAGTTTTCCCTCCTGAGTAAAGATCTCGATCACTACCATACCTGCGGATATTCCCTCAAGTTCAAGGTTAAACGAACTGCTGGTAGGATTCGGAAATAATGAGAACTTTCGAAGCTCATCAAGGTCCTTATTGGCCACCGAAAGAGGAATGGAGAAAGAATAATGTAAATCTCCCCCAAATTCAGGTTCAAAACTTTTTATCGGGATTTGTATCTGATCATTAAGAGCATAAGTAATTCTCAAAAATCCCGAACCTACAGATTGGCCAATGGCGTCCCAGTACCAGTAATGCAAACCATCATCATTGCTGTCTTCAAGAGTGAAAGAATAACAACCTGCCGGGAAGTCAATTTCTTGAATATAATTTGACTGAGAGGCCATGTTATCCAACTCACCAAGAATGTTCCCTGAACCATCACGAAGGGTTAATTTATTTTCCTGAGGCCTTTGATTGGTGCGCAATTCAATTTCAAGTCCAGGTTGGTCAAACATTTCAACCTGCTCAAAGCTTGAACTCAATGAGTTGTTGCTGTCTCGTTGATCAGTACCACCATTCGGACTGGAAATGGAAACCTCGAATTTTGCATCTGAACTATTGGTCTCCCAAAAATAGAGGTCATCAATGGGTAGTATGACCTCAGCCGTCTCATTAAAAGAGAGGTTTCCTAGCCAGGTAATGGATTCCTGAGTTCCACCCGTAATTCCATAGGTGATTTCCAGGGTGGTAAGGTTAGTGGAACCTGCATTCTGGATTATGATTAAAGCATCATCACAGTTTGGATTGGTCCTGGCAAATTCGTCACGGTCTGAAGGTCTTTGGATTTCTAAAAGTTCTGCATCCAATTCAAAATTCGGAGGACCATAGGTAACTAGTTGATTTGCCACCAGGTAATTTGCTTCGGCCATTGTACTTCCATTCAAACCGTAGTCTATGGTAACTGAAGATCCCGGAGTACCAAGGGAAGTAATGTCAAACTCACGAACATCTGTAGCCATCCCGGGGCACCAACCTGCCCGGTCGAAGGTCCAGGTTCCTCCCTGAGGGTACACAGGGTTATCTCCACATTCCTTCCAAACTTCATATTTAAATTCCTGGGTCCCCCCATTGATATTGATATAATGCTCCCTAGGAATAAATTCTCCATTTTGACCATGCCCTGTAATGCTGGATCTGATCTTAAATGATGTCCCATTCTCATCAAGAGGAACGGTTCTTTCTTCGAAGACTTCCTCATTCTGAATAGGATCAAACCAGCCTCTGGCGAAAGGCCAGACATTCTGCATATTCACTACTTCCCTCGTTGGCGTCCCAGGTACAAAAATGAACTTGATATCGAGCTCCTCCTGACTTTGTCCGCCCATTTCAACGGATAAGAATCTTTCTCCTTTTAGGATCGGGGCGTAATCCGTTACATCAAACCACCATGTTTTTCCTTCCGGACCAAGATCCAAGCCGTTACCATAGGGTGTAACAAAGGAGAGTAATTCAAACTTAGCATCCCGCTTGGCATAATAATTCAGGGTCCCTATATCAATGCTTCCATCAGGCGAAACAAAAATGATCCCTACTTCCATACCATCCGCATCGTAAATAGTTTGGGTTTCGGCCAGCCAAAAGTATTCTGTATTGTCTAACACAAGATCTGTTCCGGCTACGCTATAATAGTTTACCGCATAGGGAAGATTAAAGAGCGTATCCAAAACCGGGGTCACGATCACAGAATCGCCCATATAAGTGTTCTGGTGAAAAGTGACATTGGGTCGATATGTGCCAATTGAAAAACCTTTGAATTGTTCCTGGCCTTTTTTGGTGCGCCATGGTGAAGCGCCACTATATTCCTGAACAGGGGCTGAGGGAGCAAGGTCCGTCAAACTACCTCCTTCACCTTCATCAAACGGAAGGTAGGATACAAGGTCAGCATAATTGGGGTGATCAGCTGTCAACTTCCTTTGCATCCAATCTTGAATTGCCGAAACAGATAACTCCTTTTTCCAAACTCTGAATTCATCCAGCAAGCCTGGAAAAAACCGGCTTCCATCTGCAGCTTTACCAAGGACAAATCTTGAAAGATCAATCAATCTGGTTTTGGCAGTTCCGGAATGCCAAAGTTCTCCATTAAGAAAAATACGCATGGTACCTGTGTTTGCATTCTTTGTAAATGCCCAATGGTTCCATTGCCCACGTAGGTCCTCAATGTTCGCAGCCTTGTCAATACGGTCATAACTTCCACCATCGTTTCCACAATCCCAGTACACCCGGCTATTACCCCAAGGCAAGTGAATGTTCATGGTTCGCTGATTGTTTGCATTTACTGCATCCAAAATGGTGGTATTGGATGGTATTGCTGCGGTGTCTCCATATGCCCAAAATGAAATGGTGACCTCCTCAGAGAGTTGCTGGAAATTTGTAACGTCATATTCAATTTCACCTGAACCATTTAACTCGATATGGTAATCATCCGTTTCAGAATAAAGAACTCCGTCATAAAGTATTTCTGAACCTGCGGCAGTATTGCCAACACCGGTGTTTGGAGAATTATAGGTGATCTCCATGATGATATTTGAAACTCCATCCCACAAGAAGGGTTGATAAAAATCAAATTGGAATTCACCCACACCCGGGAAGTCGGTATCCCTTATGTACACTTCTTCAAATCCAACCAAATCCGGATCTGCAGGATTCAGAGCTACTTTGCTGGTATGTTTCAAGGCAATTCGAAAATATTCAATGGCATCACTGTCATTTAATATGTCCATGGTGATGTCGGAGATCAAGCCTGCTGTTAAGCCTTCAGCAATTAATTCACTGGCCGGAAAAAGCAGTTGGCTTTTTGACTGATCCGCTCCGCTATACAGAGTTAGTGGGGTCAATCCTGTTCCGATCTTAGCCGAGGATCCCTGAACAAGAGTTCCATGGACCATCTCCTGCTGATTAACGGTGAGAAGGGAAAAGGTGGGATCTGTAGTGTATGGAAATGCATCTTCGGAAAAGCCCGGGATCAGATGAGTGGGGTGGGTAGCTTTTGAGCTGTCAATCCGGGTTGGGTCCGTAAGAAAGGTATTACAGCTATAATCCCATTCCCGGCAGCCTACTGCACCGCTCCCGACTAATCCTTCATGACAGCGCATTTGATAGACCATCCAGATTTTCTCAAAACTCTGACCAGGCTCATCCGGAAAGGAAAATGATCCCGAAGTGGAATTATCGTCAAGTGTAAGTGTCTGTACTGTAGTATTTTGTCCAAAAAGGAAGCCATTAAGGCATAACAAAACAAGGGTAAAAAGTAAGTTTTTCATTTTTTCTTAGATTCAAGTCCTATAAAAATACAAATTGCCCAGCCAAAGTAATGGCGAGAATCTGTTGGATAGAGACTTTCGGGAAGCTGGAAGACAAGATTACTTTAAGAAAAATTTAAGAGTCCCGGCATGCAACATCGACCTACCTGAAGTTGTTTTTATTGGGACAAGACAAGACAAAACAAACAGTGAACAAAAAGGATATTAAACTCGCTCTTTCTATCGACCTGGTGAATCAAGCACCACAGGAGGAGATTCTTATGTCCATTTATCTGCTTGTCGACCGATTCAAATCTTTTCTGGGAAAACTTAATGACGTCAAGGAATTAGATAAACGAAAATTCACGAGGCACATCCGCACCCATTATGCGCTGCATTATGACAATGCCAGGATCGATATCGATCTTTTAACCAATCCTTTGACTAAAACGCAATCAGTCTATAGTTTTGATATTGTAAACTAGCAGGGGTTATCTTCTTTTTTTCTTGGGACGATTTCGTCCTTTGCTTCCTCTGGCTTTCAATTTTGATTTTGATTTTTTCTTAGGTCTTTCTCCATCAGAAAAATCAATACCGCCATCAGGGTTAACCCGGATATTGCGGCCCTGATAATTGACTCCTTCCATAGCCTGAGTTAGTTTTTTCCCTAACCTTTTATTGACGAAAAAATAGGATTGTCGTTTGTTAAACTCCACTCCCATGATAGCATCTTTCGAGATTTCTGCGACGCTGGTAATGAAGTAGATCAGATCTTTTTTTGACTTCATATCCATGCTACCAATATTGATGAACATTCGCTGTTGGCTCTTTGGATAGGAAGAAGCATCAAAAGCTTTTTTCTTTGGTTTCCTTTCCTTTTTCTCAAAGCTTGTGCTTGCTAGAATTTTTTCAAAACGGAGACTTAATAACCTCCCAAGTAATTCTTGTTTGGTGATTCCTTTGAGTGGAGATTCCAGCTCTTGGGCGTATTGCTCAATTTTTGGATGAATGGGAGTAGTTAACCATCTTTCTAAAAACAATCCCAATTGATTATTTAGAACATGGCTTGCGTCAGGTTTTTCTAGTTCAGAAAACTTAGCCTGAATTATTTTTTCCAGTCGCCTTAGCTTGCCCAGGTCCCGTGTGGAAACGAATACTACGGATTGGCCCTTTTTTCCGGCTCTCGCAGTCCGACCAGAGCGGTGGGTATAGAAGGCAAGATCATCGGGAATGTTAAGATTGAATACATGGGTAATGTCAATCACATCAATTCCTCGGGCGGCAACGTCCGTGGCAACCAACACCTGCAGATTCCTTTTCCGGAATTTGTTCATGACCCGGTCCCGTTGCCTTTGATTTAATTCACCATGGAGAGCCTCTGCATTATAACCGGCTGCAGCTAATTTCTCTGCAACGTCCCGGGTATCTCGCCTAGTTCTGCAAAACACGAGGCCAAAAAGATCTGTGTTTGCATCCAGGAAAAGCTTCAGCAGATTTACATGGTCAGCCTTTCTTGTGATAATATAGTGGTGGGAGATATCTCTGTTGGCAATATTCCTAGACCCGGCCGATAACTCCATCGGATTTTTCAAATACCGCTTGGCGATACGCTCCACAGCTTTCGGCATGGTAGCTGAAAACAACCAGGTATTCCGTTCTTCCGGTGTAGTTTCGAGAATTTTATCGATGTCTTCCTGGAACCCCATATTCAACATCTCATCCGCCTCATCCAGTACAACCCTGTCCAATTCGGTCAGGTCTATGACTTTTCGTTTCATCAGATCAAGCAACCTTCCCGGCGTAGCAATGACAATGTGAACACCACTACGAATTTCCCGGATCTGTTTTCTAATGTCTGCTCCTCCATACACCGGAATGATGTGCAATCCCGGTCGATGTTCTGAAAAGATTTTTAGCTCTTTATGTATTTGCAAACACAACTCCCGAGTGGGACATAGGACCAATCCTTGCAAATGCTTAATTCTGGAATTGGTCAGGTCTATCATCGGCAATCCATAGGCGGCAGTCTTCCCTGTTCCGGTTTGGGCAAGGCCTATTAAATCCTGATTTCCAGTTAACAGCTTTGGTATTGCTTCCTCCTGTATTGGAGTAGGTGTTTCGAAACCGATTTTTGCAATACTTTTTAGGATGCCTGAAGTCAGGCCGAGATCGCCAAAGGAGCTCATATGTAGTGATTTACGCAAAAAGGAATTACACCCCTCAGCTAATGAAGCCGCAAAGGTAGGCATATTATTGACTGTTGGCTAGGGTATTAGAGAGGGCAGGTCTTAGGTCTGTTTTGCCTTTCGATTCCTAAACCACCTATATACAGGGATCCCGAGGCCCAAAACGATTAAGCCGGCCCAGGCCTGCTCTGGCTTTCCAAAAAAGGTGCTTATCACAAAGGCGGTAGATATTCCAATGAATATGATAGGAACAATTGGAAAAAGTGGCACACGGATGGGCCTTTCCAGATCTGGTTTCTTTTTTCTTAGGATAAAAACCGCTACCCCGGCAAGGGTCATGAAGATGATGTCCATAAAAGTGACATAGGTGATAAGCTTCTTGAAAGTCCCCATGCCCAATAAGAGAACTATGGCCCAAATGGCCTGGAACCACATCGCATTGGTCGGTGTCTTAAACCGCGGGTGTATCTTTTTCAGGCTCTCAAAAAAGAGTTTGTCCTCGGCCATGGCATAGTAGATCCTAGGCGCTGACATGGTGTAAATCGCTATCGTGCCGAATACCGAAATGGCAATGACCAGGGCAATGGCTTGTCCACCATAGGGAAATAGTTTTGCCATAGCATCCCCGGCAACTTTATCTGAGCCTGCAATTTGATCAAGAGGAAGGATCATCATATAGGCAAGATTAGTCAGGATGTAAACAGTCATCACTATGATAACACCCAGGACCATGGCTCTGGGAACAGTCCGCCTCGCATTGATCGTTTCACTGGCCATGTAGGAGGCGTGGTGCCAACCACCCATAGCCCAAAGAACCCCGATCAATCCAAGCATCAAACCATTGGTGGCCTGATCGGGAGCGGTGGCAGTAAGTTCAAGAGGAATTTCACCAGGATCATAAAAACTAAGGCCTATGAATATGAGCACGAACAAGGCTAATAGTTTTGCTCCGGTAAACACATTGGCAAGCCACTGGGAGGTCTGCACTCCTGTTGAATTGATCAGTGTAAGGCCCAGGATAGTGATGGCAGCCAGGATGACCTTTGCCGTTTGACCCATGGGGACAAAAAAGGTCATGTACTCTGCAAAGGTGATAGCCAGCGCGGCCAGCGCTCCGGTATTGATCACTAACAGAATTACCCAACCGTACAAAAAGCCCATATAATCTCCGAAGGCCTCACGCAAAAAGACATACACTCCTCCGGCCTTTGGATACATGGATCCAAGCTCCGTGAATGTTAAAGCTCCGGTTAAAGCGATTACGCCTCCAAGCAGCCAGACAATTAAGATCAGTCCATGGTGAGGAAGCTCCTGGACAATTTGCCCGGGACTGGCAAAAATTCCGGAGCCGATACAGGCTCCAACGGCGATCATGGTAAGGCCCCAAAGGTTTAGTCTTTTTTCAAGTTTTGCCATTACAAGGGTGCCGTTAAGGGTTCATTTTTCTTTCGCCAAAAGTTGGCTAAGGAAAAGCCAGCAAACAAATGCCAGATTCCCCACCAGGCCAGAATAAGGGCCATGCCACCTAAGCCGCCAAAAAAGTTGAAGACAATGATCAAGCCCAGCCCGGTATTTTGGATCCCTGTCTCTATGGAGATGGTCCTGGCATTTCGATTATCCAGCTTGAAGAGCTTCGCCCAAAAATATCCAAGGCTAAAACCAAGTGCATTGTGTAGCAGAACAATAAAGAATACCCTGGTAAGGCTCTGAAAGAAGTTGTCCACATTTCCAAGGACGGCAAAGACCACAAAGCCCAGAAAGATTGCCAGGGCAAGAGTGCCCACAGCTTTTTTGATCTTTTGGGTGAAGTCCGGGAAATACAACCGTATTCCTAGGCCAATGGCCAAAGGAACGGCAATGATCAAGGCAACTACTCCAAACATCTTAGATGGGTCTACAGAAATTTCGGTGGCTAACTCCGGAGGCAGGTCTAAAAACCCAGTCCAAAACGCAAATGCAACTGGGGTAAAAACAATAGCCGCCAGAGTCGTAATAGTTGTCAGGGTGACGGATAAGGCTGAATTTGCCTTAGCAATATGCACCATGTAATTGCTTACATTTCCACCTGGACAAACGGAGATAAGGATCATGCCTAATGCCAAACTTGCGGCAGGGTTTATAAGCAGAACAAGGCCTAGCGTCATTATTGGCAGCAAAATGAGTTGAGAGCTCAAGGCTACCAAAATGATTTTTGGATTCTTTAAAAGAAGTTTGAAATCCTCTAAACGGATATCCAAAGCCACTGCAAACATTAGAAAAGCAAGGATCCAGTTTAGCAAGGCTCTTTGGCCCTCATCAAAATTGATTCTGATCAGATCAATTGGATCCATGAATTAGCTTGGCATTTATGTGCGTCTCAAGATAGGCATTTGGGTATATAAGACAGACAACAGAAATTTGTAAATTAATCGCATGTTTAATTGGGGCATAATCGGATTGGGAAAGATCGCACACAAATTTGTCGAGGATTTGCAAAAAGTCCCGGATGCCCGTCTGTATGCTGTAGCATCCAGAGACCTTGAAAGATCCCAGGATTTTTCACTGTTGTACAATGCTGAAAAACCTTTTGGTAGTTATGAAGAGATTGTTACCTGCCAGGAACTGGATGCAGTGTACATAGCGACACCACACACAGGGCATTTTGAAAATTCGATCATGTGCCTGGAACATAATATCCCAGTGTTATGCGAGAAACCTTTGGGAATGAATGCTGAACAGGTCCATAAAATGGTTAGCCTGGCCAGGTTCCAGGAGACCTTTTTGATGGAAGCCATGTGGACCCGGTTTTTACCTACTATTAAGAAAGTGCTTGAGCTTATTGACTCTGGAATTATTGGTGAAGTCAGGACATTAAAAGCAGATTTTGGATTTGCTGCCGAGCGAGATCCCCGAAGTCGTGTTTTCAATCAGGGGTTGGGAGGAGGATCACTTCTAGATGTAGGGATCTATCCGGTATTTTTATCGCTGCTGTTATTTGGTCGTCCAAAATCCATTCGTGCGGCAGCCTCTATTGGCCCAACGAATGTGGATGAAGATTGCGCTATGATCCTCAAGTTTCAGGGCCAGAAGCTTGCCATGCTCCACTCCTCCATCATTACCAATACAAAAACTGAAGCCGTTATCTACGGAGAAAAGGGGCACATCCATATTCATCCAAGGTGGCATGAATTGTCTTCAGTTTCCTACGAGCTGAATAATGGGCAGTCGGAAAGGTTTGACTTTGAGTATCACTGCAGAGGTTTTTCCTATGAAATTCAGGAAGCCATGGATTGTATAAAAGGTGGGAGGTTCCAAAGTGATAAAATGTCCCATGATTTTTCATTGATGCTCATGAAAGTGCTGGATGACATCCGATTACAAGCCAACATTTTCTATCCTTTATCAGACCATTTTACCGATAAAGAAATTGCGACCAAGGCCAACAAGTTTTCTCAGAACTAAATTTCCTGGCTACTCCCGTCCTCATCCTTTTCAGCTGGCATCAAAATTGCTTTAATAAGTCTGCCTTTTATTTTCAACCATGCCTGTCATAACCTCAGGAAAACAACACATATTTATTCAATTCCAGCGACTGTAACTGTACTGTTACGGTCGTATTTTTTTGGTACGGCTTTTGGTTCATATATAGGATAAGATTAATGTGATTTAGGCCTAAAAACCTCCGTTTTCTATACCAATACTTAAGTAAATGGACTTGAACAAGCTCCCCGCGACCCTCCTTATCCTGTTTATTATCAATGGATTAGGTCCCAGTTTTGCTATTTCTCAGGTTACGGGTCAATTTCCGTTGGCCATAGTGATCGATTCTGTACATCTATCTCATCCAAGCAATTGTGGTGAGGATGATGGCCAGATTTTCATTGAGATCACAAATGATCAGCCCGACGCTATTTATTCAATAGATGGAGGAACCAGCTGGAGTCAGGATAGCATTTTTACTGATCTGGCGATTGGCGATTATGATATAATTGCCGCCTATCCAGATACTTTCGGACTCGTCTTCAAGCCAACGCTAAGCCTGATAAATCCTGATGAACCGAGTATTTCAACTGTTGATTTTGTTATCCCAAATGATTGCATCGGAGTTCAAGGTGAGGTCACAGTAAATGCGGATAGCACTCAGGAATTGATCTATTCTGTAAGTCCTGGGATTTGGGTTGATGATCATTTTATT
>JABDJM010000081.1 GCA_013002475.1 Saprospiraceae bacterium
TTTCAGGATCGGAATGGGTCAAATTCGAGTTCTGGGGATGAACCAGATGGTGGTCAGGATCTGATTTTTGATCACGTTTATACACCTGGAGATGATCCGGCTTCATATTCAAATTCTGCTGTTGTCAATTTATTCTATTGGGTAAATACCGTTCATGACTTTGCACAGCTTTACGGCTTTGATGAAGCAGCTGGAAATTTTCAGCAAACAAATTATTCCGGCCAGGGTCTCGGTGGAGACTATTTGCGGGCACATGCACAGGATGGTTTTGGACTTCCGACGCCGAATGTGAATAATGCTAATTACAGTGGAGGAGAAGACGGCAGCTCCGGTCAGATCCAAATGTTCGTGTGGGATGATAATGTCGGAGGTGGAGCTAAGTACGTTACTGTTACAGAACCTGAAAGTGTAGCAGGAGGTTACCCCTCTGTTCAGGCACAGTTTGGTGCGGATGTTCCGGAGGTTCCAATTGTAGCAGAAGTTGTCGAATTTAATGATGGTATCTACCAACCTTATATTACTGATGCCTGTGAACCATCCAATAACCCCTCCGCCCTTGCAGGTAAGATTGCTTTGGTGGACAGAGGGGGATGTTTCTTTGAGCAAAAAACAGTTTGGGCCCAGGAAGCGGGAGCTATTGCAGTGATCATGTGCAACTTTGAGGAAGATCCTTTGGGGATGGCTGGTGTCCCTGACCTTGAGGGGACTATTCCTACAGTAAGTATGGGTGCCACGGATTGTGCCACAATTAGGGTTTTTGCTGGAAATGGCCTAACTGTATCACTTGGTCAGCCAGATAGTAATGGGCCAGCATTCCTTGATGGAGATTTTGACAATGGCATTATTGCCCATGAGTTCGCCCACGGGATCAGTAACCGACTTACTGGAGGTCCAGGAAGCGCAACGTGTTTGTTCAATGCAGAGCAGATGGGCGAGGGCTGGAGTGATTTCTTCAGTTTGATCATGAGTGTTAAACCTGGTGAGACGGGTGACACGCCCAGAGGTGTCGGAACATTTGTATTTCGCCAGGACAACCAAGGCCGGGGACTCCGTCGATACCCTTATACCACAGATATGAGCATCAATCCTCTTACCCTTGCCGATGTGGCTGCCAATACGGAGGTACATGCATTGGGCGAAGTTTGGACGGCCGTTCTTTGGGATCTTTACTGGGCCCTTAGCGAACAATATGATTTTGATGCGGATCTGATGAATGGTTCAGGTGGAAACAATCTTGCCGTACAACTGGTCATGGATGGAATGAAAATTCAGGATTGCCTTCCGGGATTTATTGAGGGACGAGACGGTATTTTGACAGCAGATCAAATCCTTACCGGTGGAGTCAACCAATGTTTGATTTGGGAGGTTTTTGCCCGCAGAGGAATGGGCTTTGGAGCTTCTCAGGGTTCTTCTCTAAGTGCATCTGATCAGGTAAGTAGTTTTGAACCACTCCCACCTTGTGTAGAGGAATTAAAGATGGATAAAACCCTGACTCCTTTAGTTGACGCGGGGGGAACCATCGAGGTCTCTATCGACATTATAAATCACAAACCTGAAACACAAACGGGTGTAAAGGTTATTGATCAACTTCCCGAGGGTTTGACTTACGTTGATGGTTCAGCCAATTATTCAGCGATAGTAGATGGAGATCAGTTGAGCTTTGAAATTGGGAATGTAATCTTCAATGAAGAACTGACACTCACTTATCAGGTGGAAACCGACGCCTCAGCTCCTTCTATCCAGCAGCACTTCGATGGGCTGGAAAGCGGGGCTGTCGAAAATTGGGCTGTTCTTCCCGTTGAAGGAACCAATGTTTGGGCGCTCAATGGATCTTCTGCCTATGAAGGCAGCAACTCTTTTAAGGTCGAATCTGTAGCAACCGAAAGTCAGCAAATTGTATTCAGCCTTAATGACTTTCCAGTGGTAGGTTCTAAACCCACCCTTCGATTTTACCATAATTATGATACTGAGCACGGCCAGGACGGCGGTGTTGTTCAGGTAACAGATGATATTGATCTGGGTGTTTGGGAGAATCTGGGAGACCACATGCTACGTGGTAGTTATCAGGGTCCATTGGACTACTCAACTTTTGTGATCCCAAATTTCCAGGCTTTTTATGGAGAGTCTGCGGGGTATACCAGCAGCTATATTGACCTAAGTGATTTCATGGGTAAAGAACTCTACTTCCGTTATAATTTTGGGACAAGCGATGGAGACGGTCCGGTTTCTCCCTCTAATGGATTTTGGGAATTTGACAATTTTGAGTTGATGGATCTTGTCCATTATAACTGGGAAACCTGTCTTACGAATGAAGCTGGATTTTCAGTCTGTGAGTTTGCTCCCGACCTGGGAACTGTAATAGAGTCTGAGGTAGTTAGTGGTATTGAAGATCTTCAGGATGAAGGATTTGATATTCAACTATATCCAAATCCGGCAAATGATTTTGTCACTGTAAGCCTGCAAAGCAACTTCATTGAAAAAGCCACCCTTAGCATTTTTTCTATTGATGGAAAATTAATGAAGTCACAGACCTTATATACGAACGGTGGGCTACAGCAGGAGATCGTTCAGACTTACGACCTGCTTCCTGGTTTTTACTTTGTAAGGGTGGATACTTCTCAAGGGCATAAAACCCAAAAATTGATCATTCAATAAATAAAAAAGGGCCCAATGGGCCCTTTTTTATTCCTCTTCACTTTTCTTTTCAGCCTCCAGTTCCTCCTTTGTTTCCTCGATCGTTTCGGATACTTTTTCACCCACCACTTCTGCAACAGCTTTGACAGTATCTACCACATCCGTCAGACTTTCTCCCAGAGTGGATGAAATAGCTTCAGCAATACCTTGTTTATCGGTGGCCTCTGGAGCTTCGCTTTCCGCCTTGGTTTGTTGTGTCGGAGCTTCCTGAGTCTTGCTTTCGGGTTGGGCTTCAGCTTTAGAATCCTTTGAAGGGGACTGAGCCGCAGGAGGTGTAGACGAGGAAGCTTCTTTCTTTTCTCTCCTTTGTTGTTGAGCTGATAGCTTTTCAATTTTTCGATTTAACTCACCCTCAGTTTTTCGCATGTCTGCGAGCTTCTCCTTTTTTGAGTTGGCCCTTTGATCAAGCATTTTGATCTTAGCTTGCCTAATCTGCAACTCCAATTGCCCTTCGGTTCTTTCTGCTCTTCGATTCTGAAATTTCAATTCTTCGTCATCTCGTTTTATGGACCGTTCCATTTTTTCAATAGCCTTCACCAATCCGGCTAGTCTCCGCTTAACCCGATCCAAGGGAGAATTGCCAGGAACATTTTCTTTACCGTATTTCTTTTCCTTAACCTGCTTAAAAGCTTTGTCCAACCTCTCCCAAATAGCGTTTCTATCCTCTCTGGTAAATTTTGTATCCCGGTATTTTCTTTGAAGGTCTTTTAGATCGTTAAAAAGACCATTAATATTTACATTTTCTTTTATCTTTTCTTCGATCTCTCCAAGAGCTTCTGAAAATGTATCTGCGTATTTTTTTGATTGAGAACGGAACTCCTCATCCAATACTGCTCTTAACTCTTTCATTTTGGAGAAAAGCGCATTTGTTCCGTTTTTCAATTCATTTGCATGATCCCAAAAAAGATTTTTCTCTTTTACCTGCTCCTGTACTTTCGACCAAAAGCCTTTGAGTGATTCCCAAACGGCGGCATCATACTCAGTTAGCTTTTCAACTTTTTCTTTAAAATCTTCCAGCTCTGATCTATAAGTAGCATTGAGTTTTGATGACAGCACCACAAAGTGCCATTCAGTTTGTGCTCTTTGAATTAAAGAGGTGTTTTCAACCTTAATATCTTCAGGAAGCATGGATTCGGAAATGGAGAGATCCCTGGTGACGGATTCTATTCCCTCAGGGAGCGCATATTCTGCGCCTACTCGCCATTGATCCATCATTGCCTTATGGACTTCTTCGGTGGCGAGGGTTTCCGGAATTGAATGAATTTTTATCTGGTTCTCTTCGGCAAGCAATTCAATTGCAACAAGTACTTTTTCGTCCTGGGCATTAGTACCCCATAAAACAAGCTTTCTTTTCATCGTTCAATATTTCTGTAATCAGAATCGGTATTTCCAAGTAGTATAAATCAATCATTTTCACTAGTACGGTTCAACAAATTAGCAGAATTCAGGCTTTTAGACAAATCAGGCTCCTACCTGCAGACCTTTTCCTTTTACCAGACCCTGGGCGATTAAATATTCTGCAATTTGAATTGTATTGGTTGCTGCTCCTTTCCGGAGATTGTCAGCAACGACCCAAATATTGAAAGTATTCTTTTGAGACTCATCAATTCGAATGCGTCCAACAAAAACTTCGTCTTTATGTTTTGCGAATAATGGCATCGGGTAATCATTCGCTGCAGGATCATCCTGCATAACTATTCCGGGAGCCTCTCTTAGAGTTGATTTTAATTGCTCAATGCTAACGTCCTTGGAGAACTCAATATTTACAGCCTCTGAGTGACCGCCATGCACAGGTACTCTCACAGCCGTAGCAGTAACAGCCAGCTCCGGGTGACCCAGGATCTTCCGGCTCTCATGGACCAACTTCATTTCTTCCTTGGTGTAATCATTTTCAAGGAAAATATCACAATGCGGAATGCAGTTGTCAAATATCGGATAGTGATAAGCATTTTCATCCTGACTAAGAGGATTGCCTTCTCTTTCAGCATCGTATTGATTCAAGGCCTTAACTCCCGTTCCTGTAATGGACTGATATGTGGATATAACCAATCGCTTAATGCCAAAAGCTTTCTCCAAGGGAGCCAAAGCCACGACTAGCTGGATGGTAGAACAATTCGGATTTGCAATGATTCGATCCTGTTCGGTCAGAACATCAGCATTTACCTCTGGAACAACCAGAGGTATATCATCATGCATTCTCCAGGCTGAACTATTGTCAACAACGGTAGTCCCTACTTCTGCAAACTTTGGGGCCCATTCCAGCGAAACATTTCCTCCCGCAGAAAATAAGGCAAAGTCAGGTTTCAGGTTTACTGCGTCCTCAAGAGACACTATAGTATGATTCCTTCCAGAAAATTCTATCTGTTTTCCTACTGACCTTGCAGAGGCAACAGGAATAAACTCTGATATAGGGAAGTTTCTTTCCTTTAATACTTCACACATGACGGTGCCAACTAGGCCGGTAACTCCAACTACTGCGACGCGCATATTTGTTAAAACATTTTAAAGGTCAACAAGGTCTCCAAAGATACAGGCAATATCATATTATTGCTACTTTTAAGGCCCTTTGCGTTAGGAATCCAACTCAAACAAATAGCCGTGAAATACCCAACCCACCTTCAGCTATTCTTGCTAATCTTTTTTTTCTGCCAATCTGCCTTTGGTCAGTATTCGGATCAATTTGATCAAGGAACATTGGAACAGAATAATTGGACAGGAGATCTACAATCATTCATAATCAATGGAGATGAACAGCTCCAATTGACAGATCCGGATCCAGGTTCATCAAATTTTTCAAAGATTGGAAGAGTATTGTCTATAGGCGACAGTACCACATGGGAACTTTGGGCCTTCCTTGATTTTTCCCCGTCAGGCTCAAATTATGCTGAGATTTTTCTTGCCCTCGATGCACCTTCAACAGAATCCGGAAATGGCTATGTACTGAGAATTGGTGGGATTAGCGGATCCGATGATGCCTTGGGATTATATAAGAAAACCGGAGGGCAATATGATTTGCTTGCAGAAGGAACTGTTGGAGCTGCAGGAGGCACAACTGTCACAGCCAGGATAAGAGTAACCCGAAATGAAAATTCCACCTGGGAGGTTTGGGCCGATTATACAGGTGGCACAAATTTTACATTGGAGGCCGAGGCTGTTGATGATAGTTACCCGACCGGTAATTATTTCGGGATTGGCTGCTACTACTCAGCTACCAGAGCGGATAAATTTTATTTCGATGATTTGGTTATTGGACCCGGCTTTGCAGACCTCGTCCCACCAAAAGTTGTCAGCAGTTCCATGAATGAAACCGGGATGATCACCCTTGAATTCTCCGAGGGACTAGAGCCAATATCTGCCACTAATTCTGACAATTATTCCTTTCAACCATCTCTTGTTTTTTTCCCTCCTGAATTCATGTTGGGTACTACTAATGAGTTGTCAATTGAAGTCACCGGAGGATTGGTCTCAGGAACCATTTATGAATTGGAGCTTTCAGGGATCGAAGATTTTTTTGGAAACCCCATTGCGGATACAACTTTATACTTTGAGTTTTTGGACGTGCAGATCCCTGAACCATATGACTTGCTGATTAACGAAATAATGGCCGACGAAAGTCCCTCAGTAGGGCTACCCGATGCAGAGTATATTGAAATCTGGAATGTCAGCTCTAAAAATATCCAGCTCGCTAAAATAATTTTTGAGGATGGTGGAGGAGAAACCCAACTGCCTTCCAGAATTTTAAGGCCCCAGGAGATCATAGTCCTGACTAGTTCAGAATCGTTCGAACTTTTACAATTTGATAATACAATAGGCGTTGTTGGATTTCCTTCTCTTACAAACTCAGGGGAAACCATCAGCCTGCTTAATGAAGACTCCGAGGT
>JABDJM010000113.1 GCA_013002475.1 Saprospiraceae bacterium
TGCTAACTCTGCTGAACCTTATCACGAAGGCTTCGGAGATTTCTTTGTTTGTGATGATCCGTTGGATTTTGATGGGTGTTTGTGAATCAGCAACGAGAGAATTGTCCCCGACCTCTTTGCGAAGTTCGGTGAGAGGTCAGGAGACCCTTCACCTCAGTTAAGTGCTTGTGACCGGGGCATACTTGTCCCAACTTTGTGCCTGCCTGCCTTTGGTAGGCCCTTCGTGTCTTTGTGGCGATCTTCGAATTGACTGAACAACCGGTCTCCCGACCGCTTTGTGAATTCGTGGGAGAGATGTAAACCATCAACAATCTTTCCAACCTGACTTACTCTTGTAGGTCAACAATTAACAATCTCTCCAACCTGCCTGCCGGCAGGCAGGTCAACAATCTCTAGAGTTCCACCTTTTCCACCGTCCGATTCTTTCGACTCTCTTCCGCCTTGAACGCCATTATATGGCTCTCCACAGAAGCATCGATCGTAGAAGTAAGTTGCGAAGCGTCCTGTTGTTTCACAGCACGTACCCAATCATGTGCCAGGGACCAGTCACCACCTCCATGTCCTGACTTTGCAAACTGCCCTGTTGCCTTTGTTTGATCCCAAACCGTTTTCTCACCAGTAAGGAAGTCCGTGTGCACAAATTCATGCATGTCACCAACGATGTCTCCCATGGCACCCATCACCCGTGTGCGACGACCATGATAAGAAGTAAAAGCCTCCATTGAAAAACTTGCAGTGATCTCATCCGCAAACTGCATGCTCATCACATAATGGTCCGGTTGGTCGTTTTCCATTTTGTACACACAACGACCGTAATTGGTAGTCCGTAATTGCTCAAGGATAAACTCCCCATGTTTGGTTTCATCCTCTGGGAAGTCAAACACATAGGTCCAATCTCTATCCCGGTAATAGATCTTTAATGCAGAATATGGACACTGTCCTTCAACTGCACAACCATCTGTGCACCTCGCGGTGCTTCCCTTAGGTGCGTTGCCTTCCTGGAACCATTTCAAACTTCCAAAGGCTGAAACTTCCTCGCAGGGCTTGTCGATCAACCAACGAAGGATATCCATGTCATGACAGGACTTGGCTAATATGATCGGTGTAGTCTCCTTCGAATTATGCCAGTTGCCGCGGACAAAAGAATGCGACATATGAATATGCTGGATCGGTTCAAAATGATCTACGCTGATGATCTCACCGATCTTGCCGGATTGAAGGAATTCTCTTAGCTCGATGAAGTAAGGGGCGTATCGAAGCACATGACAAACCGCAACAATTCTTCCAGTCTTATTTGCCAGGGCCAGGATGTCCCTGCACTCCTCCTCGGTTGGAGCGATCGGTTTTTCCAACAATACATCATAACCCATTTCCAGCGCTTTCATGCAAGGCCCGTAATGGAGGTCATCCGGTGTTGTGATCAAAACCGCATCTGCAAATTTTGGCTGGTCAAATACATGCTCCCAGGTTACAAAGCGATGTTGATCTTTGATATTATGCTTTTGGGCATATCGTTCATTCCGGATAGGGATCGGCTCAGCTACACCCACGATATCCAGCTCCTCCGGATAATTCAAGGCATATCCTCCATAGGTATTTCCACGAGCGCCAGCGCCCAGGGTAATAGCAGTAATCGCTTTGCCTCCATTTGGCTTTAGTAAGGGGAAGTCTCCAATTATTTTTGCTTGAGGTTCTTCCCCCATCATTGGATTGCCCATGGCCATGGCACCCAGGCCCAGCCCGATTTTTTTGATCGCTTTACGTCTTCCTTTTTTAGTCATGTTGGAAAATTAGATTGTCAAAATAACCAATTACGCTTTCGAAGCAAAACCAATTACGCATCTTTGAAATATGAAAACAGTTTATTCTATTGTCGCAGTCCTAAGTGTGATTCTATTTTTATCCTGTACACAGAAAGAGCCGACAGGACCAGTTACTCAAGCTACACCCCAGGAGCTTGGGACCGGTGATGAAAAGGCATTGGAAGTTGCCGCTAAGATTGTAGAAGCTTGTGGCGGACAGGAAGCCTGGGATAATACTCGTTACATCCAGTGGAATTTTTTAGGTCGCCGAAAACATGTGTGGGATAAGCACGCTGGCAAAGTCCGCATACAGGGAATTGGAAATGAATTCGACATTCGACTAAATATCAATCAGCTAAGTGGCCGGGTGAACTTTCAGGGCATCGAATATTCTCAGCCCGATACCTTGACCAAGTACCTCCAAATGGGAAAGAACATGTGGATCAATGATTCCTACTGGTTGGTTATGCCCTTTAAGCTTCGCGACCCGGGAGTGAATCTCTCCTATTTGGGGATGGCTTCACTGAGTGGGAATAAGGATGTACATAAGCTGGAAGTAACCTATAATCAGGTAGGTAATACGCCTCAAAACAAGTATCACCTTTTTGTAGATCCTGACAACTATCAAATTCTTAAATGGGAATTTTACCAGAACCGGGAGGATCCCGGCGTTTCCCTTACCAACCTTTGGCGGGATTATACTCCATATGGAAATATCATTCTTTCAGGAAACAGGGGAGGACGATATCAATTATCTGACATCAAAGTGGATGATCCAGAACTGGCAAATTTCATTGACTGGTGAAAATTACCGGTAAGGATGTCTTTTTTGTAGGCCTGCAAGGGATCCTCTTCCTTGCATTACTTTGGAAGGGCCCCTATCATCTTGAGACTCATAAAGCCTTTTATTATATCGGTTGGACTTTGGCCATCCTGGGGTCGGTGATCTGCATTTTGGCTCTCATGCAACTGAATACTTCGCTTAGTCCATTTCCTACACCTGTTCAAAAAGGCCAATTGATCACTCAGGGGCTGTACACGAAGATCCGGCACCCTATCTATTCCGGCATTCTATTGGTGGCTTTAGGTTGGGGCCTCTTGACTGGAAGTCCCTGGAGACTTCTTTTGGCCCTGGCCCTCCTAATCCTATTCTTTTTTAAGGCAAGGTATGAGGAAGGCCTCCTATCTGAGAAATATACTGGCTACGAGGAGTACAAAAAGAAAAGCGGGATGTTTGTCCCGCCTCTCTTATATTAGGTTTTAGATTTTTATTAATTCGTTCTTGCAGAAGCCGAACTGGAGGCATCTACAAAATCTACCAGCACGCTTACTTCGCACCAAAGGAGATCTCTGGTTGCATTTGTTTTTTTCTGTAGCGCATCTGCATCTTTAGAAGGATGAACCGCCGCAAACGCTTCCTCAAATGGTAGGTTAAAGAATTGCTCCATCGAGTCAAAGTAATCAACGGTCACACCATTATACCCATAACTACTTCCGTAAGGAAGGAATCGTTCAAACAACCCCCATCCTCGTCGCTTTCCCTGCTCCAGCATTTTGTCATGAAGTGGCTTCCAGATCTCATGCTCTAGGGCAGCATATTCATCAAAGGAACTGCCATCCTTTACTTTCATATAATTTGTCACCTTGAACTTCGGGTGTTTCCAGTCTTTAGGCATGGCGTCACTTTCCATGACAAATACCTCCTGTTTTACCAATTTCCGAAGGTCTTCCGTCCTCTCCACCAATTCAAGTTCTGCGGGGTTTAGATAAGATTCCCACTTCTTGGGGAGCATTCCCTGATCAAAGGTTCGGGCCAATTTGCGGGTTCCCCGATAGATCCGCATGGTGACATAATTGTACTCCAAATTGGTCCCAAAAGGGGATACGATTTGCTCCAGGTACCAACCATCGCAATTGCCGAGGTGTACAGCCCCAAAGTGGATCTTCTTCCAGGCTTTCTCAAGTTTAAGATAATCGTCCACATTCTGTGGCTCGACCTTCATATAATCAACAGCCATATAAACCTGCTCATCCTGGGCGGTGGTAATTATAGGCAGGGCAAGAAAAAGGCAGCTTAG
>JABDJM010000139.1 GCA_013002475.1 Saprospiraceae bacterium
TCGGAAATGATGAATTATCCTGGAGTCCTTTTTGGCGACGAGGAGGTGCATCGGAAGCTGGAGATTGCTAAAAAATCCGGGAAGCCGATTGACGGTCACGCCCCGGGCCTTCGAGGTGATCCGGCCCGAAAATATATTGAAGCCGGTATCACCACGGATCATGAGTGTTTCACCTTGGAGGAAGCCCTTGACAAACTGAAGTACGGAATGAAGATCCTGATCCGCGAGGGCTCCGCCGCTAAGAATTTTGAGGCTCTCCATCCATTGATAAAGAGCCATCCGGATATGCTCATGCTTTGTAGCGATGACAAACATCCGGATGATCTGTTGGAAGGGCACATCAATCAATTAGTCAAGCGAGCAATTGGACTAGGCTATGACCTGTTTGATGTCCTTCGAATGGCATGCATTCACCCTGTGGATCATTACAATATGGATGTCGGACTTTTAAGAGAAGGCGACAAAGCCGACTTAATCCTGGTTGATGACCTGGTCAACTTTCAGGTAAAAAAGACTTTCATTGAAGGGCAGTTGGTTGCGGAGGAAGGAAAGAGCTTTCTTGATGAAAAGACCCACTCTACACCCAACCAGTTCAATATTGGTGAAGTTTCTGCCGAAGCTTTTCAAATTCATTCAGATGATCCTTCCGTGGAAATGATCCTGGCCCTTGATGGGCAGCTCATCACAGAACGAGCAACAAAAACCGTCGCTCAGAAAAATGGGATGCTGATACCTCTGCCCAAAGAAGATATTTTGAAGATCTCGGTAATTAACAGATACTTTGAGGCACCGATCGCCTCTGGATTTATTTCAGGGATTGGCTTAACAGAAGGCGCCATTGCTTCTACCGTTGCCCATGACTCCCACAACATCGTGGTGGTTGGTATTGATGATGAATCAATGGCTCGCGCTGCTAACCTGTTGATCAGAGAGAAAGGAGGATTATCTGCAGTCAATCAAAAAGAAGAAAGATCTATCGGTCTTCCAGTGGCAGGATTGATGAGCGATCAGGCTTGTGAGATCATTGGTAAAGCTTACGGGGAGATAGATGCATTTGCAAAAGAGATGGGTTCTACCCTTACGGCTCCTTTCATGACTCTTTCTTTTATGGCCCTCCTCGTTATCCCTAAAATCAAGATGAGCGACAAGGGGCTCTTCGATGCCGAAAAATTTGAGTTTATAAAATAAAAAAGGCTCCGAAAATTTCGGAGCCTTTTTTATTAAAAGATGTATCGTAATCCTAGCTGGACTTGCCAGCGGGAAAATAATCCCGGATCTACTGTGAAGGTTTCTTCAAGAGCAGAATCAAAAGTATAGATTGGCTCATCACCATCAAAGCCTGCAATACCGATCGGTTGTGTATTGGTTGGAAACTGTCTGACACCCCAATTTGAGTTTATCAGATTCATGGCGTTCAGGATGTCAATGCTAAGCTGAATAGTCTGATCATTAAAATTGAAATCCTGTAGGATCCTAAGATCCAGGCTGGAGTACCAGGGTGAAAGGATAGCGTACTTTTCAGCGTATTCTCCACGGCGATCGTTCAGATATTCATCCTGCTGGATGAAGTCTTCCAAATCAGACCCTTCCCCTGGATTAGCAAAGGTCATATTTCCGATGTCTCCAGAAGTTGGGATATAGATCAAATCGTTGAGTAATGATCCATCGCCATTCAGATCCCCGGAATAGGTGTAGCTAAATCGACCACCTTGTGCTGCTTCAAAAAAGGCAGCAATAGTAGTACCTAATTTCCCATCTCCATATTTAAAGGTTTTGAAACCATTCGCAACGATCCGGTGTCTGTTCCCATAAAGGGAGGCCGCTAATATGTCCTGATTTACATTCCCAAAAGCAGGATTCCTATCGTAGGCATCACCAGAAATCTCAGCTTCAATAGATGATACATCTTCAGTGTCGTTGAAGTTGTAAGAAATCCCTGTGAAGAAATTATCTCCCCAGTCTTTTTTCAACTCAAATGAAAAGTTGAAAGAGTATCCTTTATCAGAATTGGTAAAGACGTATGCATTATTACCAGCGCTGTTTCTGTCTGTAGTTGGATCGTAAACCGGCCTATTGTCAACACCACCCAAAGTTCCGGTTGGCATATTCAAGCCGTAGTTCCGAACCATCATAGAATGGATGTCCTTCATATAGATAAGGTCAACCGTCCCTATCAACCCATTTCCAAAATCCTGATCATAGCCAACGTTGGTTTTCCAGGTTTGGGGAAATCTAAAATCAGACCTTGTCATGGTGTAAAAGAAGTCATTTGGGTTAGCCACCTGGTTCCCCACCCAAACAAATGGGAACCTTCCAGTAAATAGCCCGGTACCTCCACGCAATTGTTGCGTTTTATCTCCCTGCAGATCATAATTGAATCCTAACCTCGGAGAGATAAGGGGCTTTTGATCCGGAAGGACTGTATGGTCAAAAAAGATCGTATTGCCATCTTCATCAAAGTATTCAATGGATGGATTATAGCAGCAACTACGTTCAAGGTTTTCTTCGATCTTGGTTTTAGTGTCAAAATATAAAGGGATATCCACACGTACTCCTCCTGTCAATCGCAGCTGATCATTTACCTGCCATTCATCCTGCAAGTAGACGCCAAACTGCCCTACATTCGTCTCAGCCAAGGCCCAACCTTCTCCTTCTACTCCATCATCGCCCCATTTCCATCAAAGACCTCTTGCGAATAACCGGCTATGACTGACATTTGTCCTGTTTCCACAAAATCAATGAAAGCATCTACACTTTCAAAGCCAGGACCGAAGGAGCCTCCGGCATAGTAATCAGTATTCCCTCCATATGGGGGAAATACCCCGGGAAGCTCAAAGGGCTCATACACTCCCAGGTTAAAGGAGTTATCAAAACTGAATTGTTCAAAGGATGCTCCCAGTGTAAACGTATGATCTCCCGCAAAATAATTCAAGTTATTCGATAGCTGCAAAACACCCTGATCCAATCGATTGTGGACAGAGAATGGTTCATGACCGGCTACCATGTATCGGATGCCGTTCTTATTGATATTGACTACAGGAAATGGGTCAGAAGGAACATCCCGACTATCATCAAAGTAGGTGTAACCAGCCTGTAGCTTATTTGAAATTTTGTTTCCATACATAGATTTCCACTCCAGTATCCCTGAATGGATTACATTGTTGATCGTGTATCCAGAATTCTGAAATTGTAGGGTGGTTGCATCTGGCCCTCGACGCCCAAGTGCGGAGGGGTGAGCCGGCTTGTCCTTAGACGCGTCCAGGAAGTTATACTTGAAGGTAAATTTCTGAGTCTCAGTTGCGTTGAAATCGAGTTTGATCAAACCCTTCTGATTATCTGTTGCATGAAGAAAACCTTCATATTCACCAGGATCATATCCGATTCCTCGAAGAGCATTTCTTACTCTTTCAAAATCGGATGCAAGGACTCTTGAAACATTGTTTCCTCCCTGGCCTCTGTCAGGAAGAAAGTTGGATCCCAGGTCATCTCTTCGTTGCAATTCAAATGAAGCGTTAAAGAAAAATTTGTCTTTAATTATCGGACCGCCTATGGTAATCCCTGTTTGCAATTGAGTTAAGTCCGGGACGAAAATATCTTCCCCTTCGATCTTACCTCCGGTAAGTCCCTGATTCCTCCAGACAACAAAAGCAGTTCCTCTGAAGTCGTTTGTTCCTGATTTGGTAACTGTATTAATCGATGCACCGGTAAAACCAGCTTGGGTTACATCAAAGGGAGATAAGGCTACAGAAACCTCCTCAATTGCATCCAAAGGAATTGGAGAAGCATCTGTTTGCCCACCAGGGGTGGCAGCATCCAATCCGAAAGGATTGTTAAAAATGGAGCCGTCAAGAGAGAAATTATTGAATTGATCATTTCGCCCTAAAAAGGAATTGCCTGAAGCCGAAGGACTCAAGCGATAAAAATCCGAGGTATTCCGCGAAATGGTGGGCAACTTTCTTAAGGCTGCATCATCTATCAATGTGGCTGCACCAGTCCGTTCGTTATTTATGATGGCGCTGGCCTCGGCAGAAACAACCACTTCATCCAGAGTGGTACTAGCCTCAACCAGGCTCAGGTTAATCAGTTCCTTTTGCCCGATGCCAAGAGAGATCCCTCCTAAGGATTCATCGGAATAGCCTAGATAGGATGACCGGACCTCATAAGGTCCTCCGATCCTCAGATTGGGGAGGTTATACCGACCATTATCCTGGGTAGTAGTCCCGTACAAAGTACCGGAGGGTAAATGCTCTGCAATAACCGTTGCGGCGATGAGGGGTTGGCCCTTATCGTCGGTAATGGTTCCAAAAATGGTTGCCGTAGTAATTTGTGAGAAAGAGGAGTTGGCCATCAGAAATAGTATGGCGGCGATGGGGAAAAACGATTTAAGTTTCATGACAAAGTTTGGTTGGCAATGAATTGAAAGTAGTAGTATCAATTTTCCTTACCGGTAAAGTATCATTTACTCCGTGCATTCCCTCTGAATCCACGTTAATTTTTCAAAATTGAGAGCACCTTTTCTGCTATGAGGTGATGAGAATGACATTGATCACCATTTTCTCTGATCCTCCTCATCTCTTTCAAGGT
This sequence comes from Saprospiraceae bacterium, assembly GCA_013002475.1. Classification (GTDB taxonomy): domain Bacteria; phylum Bacteroidota; class Bacteroidia; order Chitinophagales; family Saprospiraceae; genus JABDJM01. The sequence goes on from JABDJM010000139.1 coordinate 4,585, forward strand.
TTAATCTGCTTATCCTGAAATCTTAAACAGGAATAATGGATTCAAATATTCTCTCTGAAAAGGTGGTTACCCTGGATATGAACACCAACATTTGGGATCAGTTTTTCACAATCGCACCCTTAGTAGTTATTGGTACAAAAGAAGACAAGCATTATAACCTTGCCCCAAAGCATATGGCTACTCCGCTTGGTTTTCAAAACTACTTTGGCTTTGTTTGTACACCCAAGCACAGTACCTATCATAATGTGAAATTTGAAAAATCATTTACGGTTAGTTTTCCAAAACCTGATCAGGTGGTTCTTTCAAGTCTTGCCTCTTTACCCAGATGCGAAGAGGGTGGATGGGAAAAAGAAGTCCTGGAACATATTCCTATATCCTGGGGCTCAAAAGTCAATGCCCCCATGCTCAAAGATTCCTATTTGTATTTCGAATGTGAACTGGACAGGGTCATTGATGGATTTGGAGAGCACAGTTTGATCTCCGGAAAAATTGTTGCAGCACATCTGGATGAAAATTACTTACGAAGCTCTGAAAAGGACGAGCAGTTTATGATCTATAATAATCCTATGCTAGCCTTTCTGGCTCATGGAAGATTTGCTGCCATCAAGGACAGTTATAATTTTCCTTACACTAAAGGTTTTAAGAAATGAACATGGCAAGGCAAGAGCAAGTGAAGATGTTGCCGCTATTCGAGGAAAGGAAAGACGATATGTTAGCCTTTCTGCGGAAGCTTGCCCTTTTCGAGACTCCTTCACGAGTCCCCGAATCCCAAGACCAAATATTCATTTTTCTGGAGGCCTCTTTTTCGGAAATCGGTTACAGTACTTTCCGAATGCCCGGTAAAACTTCCGGTGGTTATTTCTATTCCCGGCCCAAGGATCGCGAAAAGAATATTCCATCCCAAATGATCATCGGCCATGTCGATACAGTTTGGCCCATCGGAACCCTGGAAACCATGCCTTATGAAGAAAGTGCAGAAAAGGTGAAGGGACCTGGTGTATACGATATGAAGGCTGGTATTACCCAGGCATACTTTGCGCTAAAAGTCTTAAAAGAGCAGGGGCTCAAAACCCCCTTATGCCCTTTGATCATATTCAACTCTGATGAGGAGATCGGCTCCCGAGAGTCAACGGCAGCGATCGCTCGACTTGCAAAAATATCTGACCGCGCTTTTGTCCTTGAACCTCCGCTTGGTCTGGATGGGAAGCTAAAGACTGCCCGGAAAGGGTTGGCCCGATTCACCATCCGGGTGATCGGAAGAGCGGCACATGCCGGTTTAAATCCTGAGAAGGGAATTAATGCGATCCTTGAATTATCCAGGATCATCCAGCAGTTATATGAGATGAATCAGCCCGAAAAAGGTATCACTATAAATGTCGGAATGGTTGAGGGTGGAATGGCGGCCAATGTTATAGCACCAAGCAGCAAGGCTGAGATTGATGTTCGCGTCTTAAATCAACAGGATGCAGATATGATCACCCAAAAGATCATGAACATTAACTCTGCCAATGAAGAGATTCAGGTCATCATCGAAGGAGGCTTTGGAAGATTTCCGATGGAGAAAACTGAGCGAAATCAAAATCTTTGGGCCCTGGCAAAGGAGCAAGGAAAGATCCTGGGTCTTGATCTCGAACAAGCTACAGCAGGTGGAGGTTCCGATGGTAACACCACCAGTCTTTATACCGCCACCCTGGATGGGCTTGGAACTGTTGGTGATGGAGCTCATGCTCAGCACGAGTTTATTTTTATCGATAAGTTTATCGAAAGAACCGCACTCCTTTCCCTTCTTTTGATGGCAGATCCCATTGATAATCCCGAAAAAAGCTAACCATGAAAAATTACACATTCACCTCCCTGACCAGGATAGCAGATTTTCAGGAGGATAACATTCGGATTCTAGCTCACAAACCCAATGAGTGGAAAAACGGGGATTATGTAGCCGCTGAAGTTATTGAAGCGAAATCCGAGCTTGCCCGGATAGAGTTGGTTAATGGACGGATGACCTCTGTCATGCCAGGTGACATTCTCGTTGGAGCCCTGGGAGTAAGACATGCTACATTGGAAGCAACGGGAAGCTGGAAAGAGGTTAAAGATGATGGCTTCATGGAAGTATTGACCGGAGCAGGATTATTTGGAAAACTCACATCAAAATCAACCTTCCTTCCGGATGTAATTAAGTTAGATTATCTGGGTCACATCTACGAAGGAAGCGAGAAAGCAAGCATGAAAAAGTATGTGAAGCCAAACCCGCCTTCTAATTTTGATTGTCCAGTAATCTTACTTGTTGGAACTTCCATGTCTGCAGGAAAAACCACCGCCGCCCGGGTTTTTACCAGGACCCTGAAAAACCGTGGCCTGAAAGTCGCAGGAGCTAAGTTTACCGGCGCAGGCCGGTATAAAGATATACTTGCCATGAAAGATGCAGGGGCTGAATTTGTGGTTGACTTTGTAGATGCAGGATTACCCTCCTCCATTTGTTCGGTGGAAGAATTCACAGTAGCCCTTGAGTTAATGAAAAATAAGATCTCAACCGCAAAGCCAGATGTAGCGGTGATCGAGATCGGGTCTTCTCCATTGGAACCATATAATGGAAAAACCGCTATTGCAGCAGTTAAAGATCAAATCAAGTTTTCTGTTTTATGTGCTTCGGACCCCTACTCTGTTCTAGGAATTCAATCTAGCTTTGGATTCGAACCAGACCTGGTTACAGGCATCGCCAGCAATACCTTGGCTGGAAGAGAATTGATCAATAACCTATGTGGCCTTAAGGCTATCAACATCCTGGATCAAAATCAGCTTCCCAAAGCCCAAAAAATGTTGTTGGAGAAAATCCAACCCTTTGTGCCAGCCTAGACTAATCACTTTTCATTACAAATCAAAACCTTATCATAAAACTAGGAATTCATTTGTTGATTCTGGTACTGTCGGAATAGTTGACGATGACCTGCCCACATTACAAGAATTCCTCCTACGATTAGAATTACATAAATCAAACGAGCACTATGAAAGTGTTCGAGATAGCTCTCAGTATATTTTATCAACAACCACATGATGGTTGACACTATTCCCGCGAACACTAAACATCTGGTCATGAAAATTCCCATGTAATTGTTAAATCGTCCCAATGAATCTGGGATTTTATAAAAATAACTGAGCCACTTATCCTTTTTCCCCAAATAAATGAATGTCGAAAACTCTTCAAAATTGAATCCCGTTTCTTTCGGGAAAAAGTCAACGGGCCGAAAGGTGGCCAGGTAGTAAACTACAATTGAATAAACCATCAATATCGTAATGACAATAAGTAAGGGAGTCCAGCCCAACCCTAGCCAGGAAACCAGGGGATTGGCCTCATTCTCTAGATCCGGGGTATACCCGAATGTCGAGTAAGCATCATAGGCTCTGGAGAGAATAATAAACAGGCTTGTAAAGAAAAATCGAATTCCGTTTTTCATAATCAATTGAAGGCCTATAATGGCTCCTGGTATTGAATTTAGGAAAGGGAACCCAAAAGGGAACTGGATTATTCTTTTTCTTTTGGCAGCCAAAGAATTCCCAAGCTGTAGACGGCATTGTTGACCCCACCATTCGGGTTTGTAATTCCCAGATTACTTATATGGCGAAAAAGAGGTCTTATATCCAGCCAGAGTCTCTCCCCCATTTTTATTTGGGCACCAACAAACCAATTATCAGAAAAAATAAATCCCCTGGACTGACGGTCCGGGACCCCTGAAACGAAATGTGGGCCGGAACTTATGGATGCATAAGCGATGAGTTTATCCACAAAAAAATTCTTGTAAAAAAACAGACTTCCGTTTACGCCAAACTCTATTCCGGTCTTATACTCTTTTGCATTTGGGCTTTGCAAATACCTGGTGACATTAAACTGCGGTTGACTATGCCAATCAATTCCCCAGCCTCTTTTCTTTAATAAGCGCCGGTAATGTTGAAACTGGAAAAAGACAACTTTGTAATCGTAATCAACGGTTATGTAATCTTGATTTCCATAACCAACGATCATTCCGAACCTGTCCTTAGCCATATTATATGCAGGAATGTCCTGAGAGAAGGAAACTGACGAGAATAGTAGCAGAAACAGAATTATTAAAGACAATCGCATATTAGGCTAACTCCAACGCGATTTTCATCATATCCATATAGGCCTGCTCCCTTTCCTGAGATCCACTTGCCTCTCCCGTGATGATGTTATCGCTAACGGTCAGGATAGAAAGGGCTTTTGCTCCGAGACGCTTAGCCAGTGTAAAAATTATTTGGGTCTCCATCTCTACACCAAGTATTCCATGTTGAGCCCAGATCTTCCACCTGTCTTCATGGTCAGCGTAGAAGGTATCCGTACTAAAAATCGAACCTTCAAGAGTATTGATATTCAGCTTTTTGGCGGCCTCATAAGCCCGAAGGAGTAAATCAAAGTCAGCTGTAGCGGCATAATGCATGCCGCCAAAATCTGTCATATTCGCACCCGAGTCTCCAGAGGCAGACATCGCAAGAATTACCTGACCAATATTTAGGTCCTTTTGGATTGCACCGCAGGTACCGACTCGCATGATCTGTTTTACATTGTAGGTGGTAATGAGTTCGTTGACATAAATGCCGGTACTTCCCATGCCCATTCCACCTCCCTGGATGCTTACACGCTTCCCCTGATAGGTTCCTGTAAAGCCAAGCATATTTCTTACCCGATTATAACAAAAGGCATCTTCGAGTAAATTGTCTGCTACGTATTTTGCCCGTAGAGGATCTCCCGGCAGGAGTACCGTTTCTGCAATGTCTCCAACTTTTGCTTCTATATGAAGGCTACTCATCTTGGTTAGGTTTTCTTTTGAATCAGGCCCCGTAAGGGATCCAAATATTTTTTATTTCTGTAGCTCTTTGTAAAAAGGTCTGACCTTCTCCCTGTTCTTTATCCGTCCAATCCCTGAATTTACCATAGTTCACCCAGGTTCTTTTCATATTATCTGTACTCATCAACTCCACCTGTTTACTACCTTCTTTGGTGCCATGGTACCAAATTCCATCAACGTTGTCATGTTGAGCAATGACCTTCGTTAATTCCTCTCTCCCGCCAGTCACTATATTGATGGTTCCGGCAGGAACATCTGACGTCTCTATCACCTGGTAAAAATCAGTCGCTGAAAACGGATACTTCTCCGAAGGGACAACCACTACATTATTTCCCATGGTGATCGCAGGAATGACGGTGGAAATAAATCCAAGGAGCGGTGATTCCTCCGGACAAACTATTCCGATTACTCCCACAGGTTCCGGCATCGCCAGTGTTACGTTTCTATGAACTGTATGATGGACCATACCGTCGTATTTATCGGCATGAGCAGCATAAGTATATATTCTGTCTATTGCGATGTCCACTTCCTTCAATGCGGATGCGCTGGTCTGCCCGGTCATTTGCATAAGTCTGTCTGCAAATTCTTTTTGGCGGTAAGCGAGGTTCTCTGCCAGATAGTATAGGACCTGAGCTCTCGCATGCCCTGTTTTTCCTACCCAGGCGCTGCTCGCATGAGCAGCTTCCACTGCATTACGGATATCTTTCCGGTTTCCTCTGGAAACCTCTCCCATTGATTTTCCGGAAGCACCCTTGATCATCATACTATAGCCTCCATCAGGTCGGGCTTGCTTGCCACCTATATACATCTTTGCCGTCCGGTCTATAGTTACCGCATGAACTCCGTTTGATTTAGCCTGCTTCCCTCCTCTTTTCGGAGGCAAGATGGGTTTATCATAGAGCTTAGTCTCAATCTTGGGTTTAACGTATTCCATCAATCCCTCTTTTCCTCCTTCCCGACCAAAGCCGGATTCGCGATAACCTCCAAAGCCAGAAGCTGCATCAAATACATTTGTGCAGTTGATCCATACAGTTCCGGCTTTTATTTGCGGAGCAATGTCAAGCGCCAGATTAATATTTTCAGTCCAAATGCTGGCTGCCAGTCCGTACCGGGTGTTATTGGCAAGCTTAACAGCTTCCTTATGTGACCTAAAGCTCATTGCCGCTAAAACAGGGCCGAAAATCTCTTCCTGTGCTATCGTGGAAGAAGGAGCTACATTGGTAAACATAGTGGGTGGATAATAGTATCCTTTTGTTGGGCAAGACCAGGAGGGCTGCCAAATTTCGTTGCCCTCTTCAACTCCTTTTTGAACCAGGTCATCAATGGTCTTCACTTGTACTGGTGCAATGATGGCCCCAATATCAATTCCCTTATCCAGAGCGTTCCCCATGCGCAGAGTTTCCATCCTTGCACGGATCTTTTTGTACAACTTTTCTGCAACACTTTCCTGGACTAATAGCCGGGAGCCTGCACAGCATACCTGACCCTGGTTGAACCAAATGGCATCCACAACACCCTCAACTACAGAATCCAGATCTGCATCATCAAAAACGATGAAAGGAGATTTGCCTCCTAACTCAAGAGAGACCTTTTTTCCAGTGCCAGCTATTGCCCTTCTGATGATTTTTCCTACTTCAGTCGACCCAGTAAAAGCAATTTTTTGCACGTCTTTATGTTCAACCAAAGCTGCACCCGTGGGGCCATGCCCGGTTATGATATTTACCACGCCCGGAGGCAATCCGATCTGATCGCAAATTTCTGCAAACAGCAGAGCGGTCAGGGAGGTAAACTCGGCTGGCTTAAGGACTACGGTATTTCCCATGGCCAAAGCTGGAGCGATTTTCCAGGCCATCATGAGCAGTGGAAAATTCCAGGGAATGATCTGTCCGATCACTCCTACCTCTTTATAATCTTTTAGCTCGGTATCTTTTAGTTGAGCCCAACCAGCATGATGATAGAAATGGCGCGCAACTAATGGCACATCTATATCCCGCGTTTCCCGGATCGGCTTACCATTATCCATGGATTCCAGCACCGCAAAAAGGCGGGAGTTTTTTTGGATCTGCCTGGCAATGGCGTACAGGTAGCGAGCACGTTTGTGTGAACCCAGGGCTACCCATTTTGGTAAAGCTTTTTTAGCAGCGGCTACAGCAGCACCCACATCCTTTTTGTTGGCCTCAGAGATCTTGGCCAACTTTTCCTCGGTGGAGGGGTTTATGCTATCAAAATATTTCTTTGAAGAAGGTGCCTTCCACTTTCCATCAATAAAAAGATTGAATTTCCGATTATTGCTTTCCAGGAATTCCACGGCAACATCTGCACCTTCTGGTGCAGGCCCATATTCCATCGTTTGAAATATCTCTTTGACTTTCATAGTTAGGTGTTATGACATTGGGTGTCTGAACGAAGCAGAATATCGTCCAGTAACGAAGTGTTCTAGTTGTCTTTCTATATCTCCCAAAAGGGAACTGGCTCCAAATCTGAAGAGGTCTGGCTTTAGCCAATCATCCCCAAGCTCTTCCTTCATGAGGACGAGCCAGTTCAAGGCATCTTTAGCTTTTCTTATCCCTCCCGCTGGTTTGAAACCAACTTTAAAGCCGGTCAGTTCCTGGTATTCCCGGATCGCCCGGATCATGACAAGACTGACAGGAATGGTAGCGTTTACAGATTCTTTTCCAGTACTCGTTTTAATAAAATCTGAACCGGCCATCATGCTTACCCAGCTGGCTTTTGCCACCTTTGAATAGGTGGGGATCTCGCCAGTTGCCAGGATGGTTTTCATATGTGCCTCACCACAAGCTTCCCTGCAAGCAGCTACTTCCTTGTATAACTTTCGCCATTCTGAATTTAGGATTAGCTCTCTGCTCACCACAATATCGATCTCGGATGCCCCGGCATTTACCGATAATTGAATTTGCTTGAGCTTTTCTTTCAAAGAGATCTTAGCCGCCGGAAAACCAGTTGATACCGCTGCAATTGGGATCTTACTTCCACGAAGAGCTTCAGAAGCATCCTTTATT
>JABDJM010000168.1 GCA_013002475.1 Saprospiraceae bacterium
TTTTACAAATTGCAAATCGGTAATTACGTGGGTAATAGGCGAAAAAAAGATTGTTCTTTTGGCGGGAAGGGGTCTTACACCGACTTATAAAGATACAAACTTCATATGGCTTTATCTATAGGGAAATCACCTATATGACGGGATTTAGACCCTATTGGGTTGCTTTCTGAATACCCAAAAACTGTATTGCTCTAGTCTAACAATGGTCGTAAATTGGATTTCCTAAGAAGTATGCATGCAACCCAAACATTTCTATTTAATCTTTTTTCTCCTTGCCTTTCTACCAGGCTGCCTAATCAAACCCATTGAGGTACCTAATCCCTGGGAAGATGTCCTAGGTTTTGAGATGAATACTCCGATCAAAAGTATGTATTCAGATGGCGTCCAATTATACGTTGCTGCCGATGATGAGTTTGCACGAATCTCCGGGTCTGGCAACCTTTTGGAGAGAAGGCCTCTTCCACTACCCTTCCGTTTTTTTTCCCGACCAATCATGGGAAGACATTGCTTTGGCCGTGTAGTGAGAAGGACTGCCCAGGGTCTTCCCGAGCTTGAGCTTAGGATGAACAATAACCCGGACTTTGTCCTAAGCCAGGAATTTAATAGCCTGAGCGGTACAAGTCAGCAAGCAGTCTTCCCTGAAGAAGATAGCCGCTACTCAGGCAGTTTTAATGTGGAGGGAGATCTGATGATTTTGCCTGTTATCAACATTTCGGAAAACCGACACGATTTCTATTTGATCGATATTGAATTTGATGCCACCAAAAACTCTATTCTTTCTACAGAGGCAACAGTGGTTTCAGTCCCTGAACTTCCTGCCGCCTTCGGGTCGATCAGTAATATCAGATTTCTAAATGGATTCTTCTATGTGGTAACCCTAGATGGTACATTTAGGATCAGCACTGATGGGGATTACAGCAAAATTTTTCAAACTCACCTTTGGGACCTATTTGAATCCCAAAATAGATTTTATGCCGTCGACCGGGGTTCCATCCTGCATGAATCCGAGGACAACGGGGAAACGTGGGTACCCAAACCCGATCAGGTTGTACTTCAGCATGTTGAAACAGCCGGAGACTATGTTTTGACACACCAGGCTCTGGGATTTCCATTTGCAATCTCGGATGATGATTTTCAGGCAAAAAAGGACCTTCTGTTGAATGAGAATTTTCCTCAGGATTTTGCGGCTTACAGGCAGATTCTCTTTTTTGAAGAAGCCTATTACCTGAATGTCCAAAAGCATCTCTATAAGGTTGATGATCTTCAAACGGTGGATTGAATTTCCAAACAATAATCTTTCATCTCTAAAAGTCCAGTAAAAACGGCCTAATCCTTGCAAAGTATAGGTGAATCCTTTGTCTATCAAGGGCTTTACCCCTATTGTAATGAACAAACAAATAGGATTACTGGTCTTTTTTCTCATGTTGGGCACTCTCACAGTGGCCCAACACAAGCCTCATTTTGACTATGATAAACTGCTCACAAGGATTGACCTAAGCCTAAGAAAGGGAAATAAGAAAGCCCTTCGGGACCTTGGGACTTTACTGGATGTCTCTGATTACAAAGAAAAAGTACTCCATCTTTTCAAAGAGAATGTGATCTTCCCAGACAGAGAAATTTCTCTCAACGGACAAACCACCAAACAACAATTTCTAGACTTCTATTATTCTGAGGAAAACAACATTTATTTTTCTCCGACAGCACATGTATTTTATACTGAAGGATTGGAAAACATTTCAGTTGACTACAAAATTCAACCCATTCGTTCCTTACCCAATTCCAATGAAGCTTCCACTCTAAGAATAAAAAGTGCAGACATTTATAAAAGCCTGTCTAAGGGGCAATACGAGTTGGTTTTACAGGAGATCAGCGACATTGCATTAATCGAAAATCAGGAGGCTTTTGAGATCCTAAAAAAACTAAGTGAGGAAAAAATGATCCTCCGTGCAAAAGGGGAATATCGAAAACAACTTTCAATGGCTCTAGTAAGAGCTTTATCGAATTTCCCAAATGAGCTAAGTCTTACCAGAATACTTGAATTGCTAGAGGAGGGTCATATACCCAGCCCGGCCGCCCAGAAATATTTGACAATCCTTACCAACGTCAATCTCTCTCATCAGGAG
>JABDJM010000169.1 GCA_013002475.1 Saprospiraceae bacterium
AGCCAGACCCTCCTGAAGTAGAGGGATCTTGTCCGTAAGCACCTGCGATTACAGCATCACTTCCATCACATACCCAGATTCGCATTCCTGTTTGGTCTCCATCAGGATCATAAATTGTCAACATCCCCAATTCATTTACAACCCTTGAGGCATCATACGGCGTACCGTTAAGATCATTGAGAGGACCACCATCACCATTATAATCTATGCAGATGGTAACAGGACCAGAAAAAGAGCTTCCTGCAGGATAACCAGGGGTTATCCAAATGGGTGAAGTATTTGATCCGGAGGGAGTCATCGTAGGATTTTCTCCTGGAGCAAAACCAACCATGGTAATCTGACCAGTTAATTGGCTTTCAGGCAAGATTGCAAAGCCCCAATCGTGAACTAATTCGCTGTCCTCCGAATCAATGGTAGCTATTGCATAAAAAACATCTCCTGTGGTCGTGAAGAAATGAGATCCCTCCCCCTCAGGAACTTCACGATCTGCCACATCATTTGCTCCTATATTAATATCAGATTGAGCTCCAGATTCTGTTTCCCAACTGACTGTAATTCCGAAATTGTTTGGATTGTAAAGATGTACATAAGTTGGATCGTTAGCGTCTCCAGATCCTTGTTGAGTTGCAACAGGGTTGAAATAACTATCGCTCCAATTTTGCACTGGTTGAAGGGTAAACCATCTTGTTTCATAAGAGGCACAAATGTGTCCTGTGATTAAATGAACCTGAACTCCTGCGCTAGCATTGATCGTGGCTCCAGCATTTAGGGCCCCATCTACCAATCTGCTATCTCCCTCATTAAGAGTTTGGACAATGTCGGGAGTGCCATCGGCATCAACATCGATAGAAATGCTTGTATTATCTTCAAAAGCCATGATTACGGCACCCACATAATCGAACATGTCATTGACGTTTTCATCCTCTCCTACAGGCACTTCAAATTGTGTTCCCCAAGAAATAGTTGGATAAATTTCTAGAGCCCCAGCGAAAAAGGTCCCTGGCCCTGTTGGCCAGGCTAACCTGGTAACTGCCAAATTACCTCGACTGGCCATCTTATCCCCGCCATCAAAATCTATGACTGTTCCGCGCGTAGTTGAGACTACATTGCTTTGAAGTACGATAATATCTCCTGCATTCAAAACGTCTACAACATATCCTGGAGGCATGCCATTTCCAATATTTCCATCTCCCCAAATTTCGGTTGTTGCTTGAAGGGGAAACCCAATATTAACCTCGTAACCATCTTCCCAATGATCGTAATTTATGGTGGATCCGGTTTCAACGATTCCCACAGAATTATAACTTACAATTGGATCTACTGGGTTTGTTGATCCTCCACAGGAGGCTGGGTACATAGATAAAAAAGAGGATAAAGCCTGGTCTTCCGGAAGAGGTATGTAATACTCTTCAAGAAAAGTTACACCACTGATATCTTCCGAGCAATAATCTTCTCCACTACTGGTTCCAACAACTCCACCTCCCGCTACTAGCGTTACAATAGAAGACGCTACACAATTTAGTCCTTGGTATCTTACTCTTACTGTGTAGGTACCCTCATCAAGGCCATTGAACAGGTTGCTTAATTGCCAGACTACTCCATCCAGGGAAAATTCTATGGCTAATCCATTTCCGGAAGCATTTATCAATAGGCCACCATCATTACTGGAAGGGGTTGAAGGATTAATGATGGTGATATTATCAATAATCGGTGCCTCAGCAGCATTAATAGTTATTCCTATCGGACCGGTGACGCAAGATGAGCCTGCGTTTCGGACATAGGTAAAGTAAGTCCCGGGAGCCAATGTGCTAAAGAAATTTGAAGCCTGCCAGGTTGAACCATCTATACTATATTCATAAGGGGCTATTCCACCTGCAGCCAATATTGTTATTGTTCCATCAGTAAATCCGCAGTCGGAAGGATCGGTGGAGTTGGCGGTAAAGGTCAACTCAACAGGTTCTGTAAGTACAACATTTCTCTGCCTGGTACAGCCATTTTGGTCCGTAACGGTTACTCTATAGGTGCCCGCAC
>JABDJM010000207.1 GCA_013002475.1 Saprospiraceae bacterium
TCCAGCCTCGAGCTTGGCGGCTCAGGGCATTTACATAGCTCCCTTGGTGTCAATGGATCGGCTGCGGCCGCAAGAGTGGAATGCCATATCCCTGCACATCAAACCTTCAACCTGATATCCAAACTTCATGACCTGGACGAAAAAATTCGTTATGAAACCCTGCCTGTCGATTTAGGGAATCCATACATTGGTGCAGGTCTAATCGGAAACTTACCAAAACCAGTTGCTGAGTCGGTATTCCTGGCTCAATTAAAGCGAAAGCTTAGAACGGAATGCATCCGATATACGGCCCTGCGCAACCGACGAGTCCGGAAGGTGGCGGTCTGCGGAGGATCTGGAAGCTTTCTGTTGAATAAGGCTATTGAGGCCGGCGCAGACGTATTTATCACCGGAGATTTTAAGTACCACGAGTTTTTTGATGCTGATAAAAAGCTTGTAATTGCTGACGTTGGCCACTTTGAAAGCGAGCAATTTACAATAGAGTTGTTACAGGAGATTATCAAAGGGAAATTTCGTACTTTTGCGTGCTATTGCACAGAGGTCAATACTAATCCGGTCCATTACCTCTGATTTACTCAAAATTATTCTAGCATATGTCTACAGATCTTACCGTTGCCGACAAGCTGCGACAGTTATATGAACTTCAATTGATCGATTCTGAGATCGACCAGATCAACGTTCTTAAGGGAGAACTTCCAATAGAGGTTCAGGACCTTGAGGATGAGATTGAAGGATTAAATACCAGGATCACCAGATTATCAGACCAGGTGGATGATCTTAAAGGAGATATTTCCAGACATAATGGAAATATTGAAGAATCCAATGCTCTTATCGAGAGATATAAAACGCAAATGGACAATGTCAAAAACAATCGGGAATACGATGCCTTGACAAAAGAGATCCAAATGCAGGAGCTCGACATAAAGTTGGCAGAAAAGAGAATTCGCGAATCGAACGTACAACTGGAAAGCAAAAGCGAAACCCTGGGTGGGGCGCAAGAGCGCATGGGAGTCAAAACTTCCGACCTGGACGCAAAAAAAGTGGAGCTTGAGAAGATCATTGAAAAAACTGTAAAGGAGGAGGAGAAGCTCAAGCGAAAAAGAAATAGGCACACTAAGCAAATTGAGTCAAGACTGATCGGTTCTTATGAAAAGATCAGGAGTTCCTACAGGAATGGTTTAGCTGTGGCTACTATCGCCAGAGATGCATGTGGAGGTTGCTTCAATAAGATCCCTGCACAAGTTCAACTTGAGATAGGAACGCGCAAAAAAATCATTGCTTGTGAGCATTGCGGACGTGTATTGGTCGACGATCAAATAATGGAGGCTGAGGTTGCATAAAACTGTGTTGACCCCCTTTCAAAATATCCTTAAAAAACCCTTTGGGCTATGCCCGGGGGTTTTTTCATTTCTGCTTTTATCCTTCTATTTTATCATCCCAACTCTTAGTGGACAGGGAACCTTCAGTTTTTCTCCTCTGGCAAAAAAAGCTTACCAAAGCACCTTTGAATTAAAACTTACCAAAGCAAAAGAGGAACTCCGGGAACTGCAAATTGCAGAACCCGAAAACCTGATCGGTGTTTTAATTGAGGATTATATTGACTTCTTCACCATCTTCATCAATGAGAATGAGGAGGAGTTTCACAGGCTCGAAAAAAATAAGGCAGGAAGGTTAAGAAAGATAAAAACAGGTGACCCTCAATCTCCCTATTACAATTATTGCCAAGCAGAGATCTATCTCCATTGGGCTCTCGCAAGGATAAAATTTGAAGAGTATTTCACAGCCTTCAATGAAGTTCGAAATGCCTTTAGGCTGCTAAACAACAACCAGGATGAATACCCGGATTTTGTCGCCAATAAAAAAAGCCTGGGGATGCTACATGCACTGATAGGTACCGTCCCGGAAAACTACCAATGGGGCCTCAAGTTAATCGGAGGCATGGAAGGAACTATCCAACAAGGCCAAAAGGAAATCGAGGAAGTTCTGGCATATTCGAAAACCCGTGATTTCATTTTCAAGGATGAAACCATATTTATGTACAGCCTTCTCCAGCTTCATTTGAAAAATAATCAAAAGGAGGCCTGGGAGACCATGGAGGGATCCGGGGTGGATCCTGAAACCAGCCCTCTGGCAACCTTTGCCTTTGCCAACGTTGCCTTGCGAACTGGCCAAACAGACAAGACAATAGAGATCCTGGAATCCCGACCAAACGGAACAGAGTACAGTCCCTTTCCCTATCTCGACTATATGCTGGGGCTTGCCTGGTTATACAAGCTAGACCCAAAGGCAGAAATGTTTTTACAATCCTACCTGGATCACTTTCAGGGGATCAATTATATAAAAGAAGCCAATCAAAAAATTGCCTGGAGTAAGTGGATACGAGGAGACAAGGATGGCTACCGGAAGTACATGGATAGATGCAAGCAGGAAGGTGGAGCTGTGATCGGCGGAGATAAAATGGCCCAACGAGAGGCTGAAAACGGGGTACCGCCCCACCCTACCCTACTTAAAGCAAGGCTACTTTTTGATGGGGCTTATTACACCCGTGCAGCGGAGGTATTAGAGGATCAAAAAGCCAATTTTCAACAAGGTGATCATTCTCTGGAGTTTGCCTATCGCCTGGGAAGAGTCTATCAGAAATTGGGGGACAATGAACAGGCCCTAAAAAACTATGAAACGGCAATTCGGGAAGGGGAAAATGATCCTGCTTATTATGCCTGTAACTCAGCTCTACAGCTGGGGATCATGTATGAGGAGCAAGGAGCTACGGGAATGGCCATACAATGGTTTGAAAAATGTCTTTCCCTAAAACCAAAAGAATACAGATCCTCTCTTCATCAAAAAGCTAAAGCCGGCCTAAACCGGATTTACAGCAAATCCTAAATGTCGTTCAGATACTTCTGAAATTTTTCGAAATACTGACCAACATGCAGGCCATCCACCAGCGAATGATGGACTGAGACTGAAAATGGCATCAATACCTTTTCACCCTCCTTATAATATTTTCCAAAAACAAGCTTTGGTATGCAATCAGCGGCAGGGATCCTTCGGGCATGTTTTACCTGGGTGAATGAAATCCATGGAACCGAGGAGTAATGAATTAGATCATGTCTTTGCTCAGCAGGATTGAATGAATAGTTTGATTTTGCATCCTCCGCTTTTTTCCTGAATTGTTTTTCAAACCCTGAAAGATCCTCCACAAAATCAAAATAGAAATAAGAAATAGAATCGTGATCTCGCAAAACGGTTGTCCGACCATGGAT
>JABDJM010000220.1 GCA_013002475.1 Saprospiraceae bacterium
ATCCAGTTGAGCTACTGAGCCATCTGGAAAAGTGGGGCAAATTTAGAATATATTTAAACAATAGGCAACATAGAGCACATATTCAATACAATGAAATTTAGATAAATTGCATATGTCTCCAACCAAAAAAAACATGGGTGATCATACCATTAATCCTGAGGATGTCAATATTGAGGAAAGCTGGAAGCAACTTTTGTGGGAAGAGTTTTCGAAGCCCTACTTCAAGCAGGTCAAAGATTTTCTCGTAAAAGAAAAGAAGGATGGGAAGGTATTGTACCCTCCCGGATCACTGATCTTCAATGCATTTGTAAAGACGCCGGTCGACAAGGTGAAAGTAGTAATCATCGGGCAAGATCCCTACCACAACCCGGGTCAGGCTATGGGCCTATGTTTTTCTGTTCCAAAGGGAATCGCCATACCCGCCTCGTTAAAAAATATCTACAAGGAAATGCATAATGACATTGGATTCTCCCCTCCTGATCATGGTGACCTCACTGCATGGGCAGAGCAAGGCGTCTTCCTGCTCAATGCCATGTTAACCGTAGAAAAGAATAAGGCCGGGTCTCACCGCAAGATCGGATGGCAAGTATTTACGAATGCTGTCATTGAAAAGTTATCTGCGACTAAAAAGGGGCTTGTTTTCCTACTGTGGGGCAATTTTGCAAAATCCAAAAAGGTATTGATAGATGAAATGAAACACTATGTCCTGGAATCGGTCCACCCCTCTCCCCTGGCGGGTAATGCATTCCAGGGATGCCAACATTTTTCAAAAACTAATCAGCTTCTTGTGCAACAAGGGTTGGATCCCATTGACTGGTCACTTGAAAAGATCAAAGAATGAAAAGTATCATCATAGCTGCTGCCGGACTAGGTGCTTTGGCTGTTATTCTGGGTGCCTTTGGTGCACATAGCCTGGCTGACAAATTGAGTGCGGAGAGCCTTGCTTCATATAAGACAGGAGTCCTGTACCATTTTCTTCATGTTCTGGTCATTTTGATAGTTGGGATATATTACCAACAAAAACCCAACAACTTAATGAGATGGGCAGTGATTTGCTTTATTGTAGGTATCGTGTTCTTTTCCGGATCCATCTATTTGCTGGCTACCAGATCGATCACAGGTCTTTCATTTACAAACATTTTGGGACCTATCACACCGATTGGTGGATTGCTCTTTGTTTCAGGTTGGATCCTATTAGCTTTTGGCCTGAGTAAAATGGATTTAAGAAGATAATCAAAGAAAAAGTGCGGGTTTCTGACATCCAATTAGAAATTGGAATTTACCAGTGACAAACGGAAAGGAACCATTTGCGAATCGGAACACTTAAATCAATTTTTTAATCAACTGTCATTCAAAAAAATTACTAACTTGCTCCAATTAACCTATTGTGATAACTCAAATACTTTACACTATGAATTTGAAGTCTGTACTCTTGATCTTATGTTTTGGAACATTCTCTATGATGGCCTTTGCTTCAACCCCTACTGCGGTCAATGTCGAAGATCATCAAGAGGGACTTGTATCCTATGTGGATTCTGATGCTTACAAAGCACTTAGTAAAAAAGAACTAAGGGCTGTTAAAAAGGCTCAGAAAAACCAACAGAAGCTGGAACGGAAAGTTAAACGCTTCCAAAAATTTGCTAGCTCGAAAAAAGGACAAAAACTATTGGGTGGTCTTGACGATCCTGTAGATAAGTGGTTCTGGTTTTGGGTTATCGGATGGGGAGCTGCTATTGTTTTAGGAGCATTGATTGGCGGTGTTTTGATCTCTGGCGGTCTTGGAAGTGCTACCATTCTAGCAACTTTGGTGTGGCTTGTAGGTTTGGCCGGAACAGTTTCCCTGGTAATTTGGTTAGTGAAAAAATTTGCTTAAAATCCCAAAAGATTAACCAAAATCATAAGGCCATCTTTCCAGATGGCCTTTTTTTAGATCCGATGTCAAGATTTACTTTTCCATACAAAATTATCCTTGTAGCAATTATTTCTTGTATCGGTTCTTTGTATGTCTCCGCACAACCAAAACTGGGAGTAACCTTTGGTATTAACTTTTCCGATGCTGCATTTTCAGATAAGAATATTGATCAGGAG
>JABDJM010000225.1 GCA_013002475.1 Saprospiraceae bacterium
ACATCATTCTATGCACAGAGGCATCCCGCTCCTGGATATTATCCAGAACCTTGGTCATCATATCAACCTCATTGGTTAGGGAGGCATATTTATACCCCATTTGATCCAACTCTCGCTGTAAAGCAAGTTCCTTTGGAGAGGAGTAAAAATTAATTCGGATGGTCACTACGACTATGGCGGCAAGGAATATTGCCATTAAAATACCTGATACGCGAAGGAGTTTTACCTTGACGGGTACTACCTCCTTTTCGTAGCGTAGTGTTTTTGTGTTGTAAACAAACTTCTCTTTTCTCATTAGCCCTTTATTGGCTTGTCAAAAAGGCCTACTTTTGAGGCTGTTTTTGATGAAATTTTAATCCTTAAAGGCGCGGGAGCAAAAATAGCTTTTGGCCCCGTGGATTCAAAGGATGAAAAGCCCAAATCAGGCAGTTTTTCCTTGGCATGTGTTAAATAATCATTCGGATTGCCAGTGGAAAAGCCGTTTTCAGGGGTTTTTTGGTGTTTTTTACATTCGTAAACAGTACTGCTAAGGCAAAAACTTAACCATTTTTCCCACAAATCAGGTATGAGCCAATGAAAGCGGCAAAAATTCGGCAAACTTTTTTAGACTTCTTCGAGGGCAAATCTCACGACATTGTCCCGTCTGCCCCCATCGTCAATAAGGACGATCCGACTCTGATGTTCACTAATGCTGGCATGAACCAGTTTAAAGACTATTTTCTGGGCAATCAGGACCCAAAAAACCCCAGGATCGCAGATACTCAAAAGTGCCTGCGGGTATCCGGAAAGCATAATGACCTTGAGGAGGTCGGCCGCGATAGCTATCATCATACGATGTTCGAGATGTTGGGCAACTGGTCCTTTGGTGATTACTTTAAAAAGGAGGCTATTTCCTGGGCCTGGGAACTTCTTACAAAGGAATTCGGTCTGGAGCCGGAGAGGTTATACGCCTCCGTATTTGAAGGGGATCAAAAAGAAGGCCTGGAACCGGATTCTGAAGCGGCAGATCTTTGGAAAGAATATTTACCCGAGGAGCGCATCCTATATTTTGACAGAAAAGATAATTTTTGGGAGATGGGTGAAACCGGTCCTTGCGGTCCCTGCTCAGAAATCCATATTGACCTCAGGGATGCAGAGGCAAGAAAGGAAACCCCGGGCGCAGATCTTGTAAACCAGGATCACCCTCTCGTCATCGAGATTTGGAATTTAGTTTTTATTCAGTTCAATCGAAAAGCTGATGGGAGCCTGGAACCACTTCCTGCCAAGCATGTTGATACCGGGATGGGGTTTGAACGTCTTTGCATGGCGGTTCAGCAGAAAAAGTCGAACTACGATACAGACCTTTTCGAACCCTTTATAAAGAAAGTGGAAGAACTGTCTCGAAAAAAATATGATTTCCGCTATCCTAAAAGTGTCCACGAAAAAATTACCGATCCGCAAACTAAAATTGATGTTGCCATGCGGGTAGTGGTTGATCATTTAAGAGCGGTGTCCTTTTCGATCGCTGATGGTCAGTTACCTTCAAACACTGGTGCCGGATATGTCATCAGAAGGATACTCCGAAGAGCGGTAAGGTATTACTATTCCTTTTTGGATCTTCAAGAACCAACCCTATACAAATTGGTGCCCCTTCTTTCAAGCAATTTTGGGGATACTTTTCCCGGGGTTAGAGCTCAGGAAGAACAGATCTCTAAAATCATTCAGGGAGAGGAGAAATCCTTTTTAACAACATTAGATAACGGAATTAACCGTTTTGAATCCCTTGATGTTAAGGACGGAAAAATTGCCGGTGAAATTGCTTTTGAATTATATGACACCTTCGGTTTTCCCATTGACCTAACCAGGCTGCTGGCCGTCGAAAAAGGATGGACCGTTGATGAAGAAGGTTTTGAAACGGCTCTTTCACAGCAAAAGGAACGAGCAAGGGCTGACGCAAAAAAAGAGGTTGGAGACTGGCAGGAGATTAACGAAGGATCCAGTGACTTTGTGGGTTATGACCAACTGGTTGTTGAAGAATCTCACATCTTAAAACACAGGATCGTTCAAATTAAGGGGAAGCCCCAATACCAGATAGTCCTAAAGACTACTCCATTTTATGCTGAAAGTGGAGGACAAAGGGGTGACAAGGGAAAGATCATTTCCGGAGATGAAGTGATTCATGTGATAGATACCCAAAAAGAAAATGACCTAACCATCCATATAGTCGATAAGTTGCCCGGGGATACGAAGAAGCCGGTAACAGCAATGGTAGACAAGAAAAAGCGTAACGCAACTTCTCAAAACCATTCGGCGGTTCATTTAATGCATGCCGCCTTGCATCGGGTCCTTGGAAAGCACGCTCTGCAAAAAGGCCAGGACGTGGATAGCAAACGACTCAGGTTTGATTTCAGCCATTTTGACAAGGTTACTGATGAAGAAATCAAGGAGGTTGAGTCCATGGTCAATAACAAGATCCGTGAAAACATTTTGCTTGAAGAGGATCGGAATGTTCCAATCGATGAAGCAAAAGCTGCAGGAGCACTTATGCTATTTGGAGAAAAGTATGGAGATACTGTTCGTACAATAACCTTTGACAGGGACTTTTCTATGGAGCTTTGTGGCGGTACCCATGTTTCGGCTACAGGCAAAATCGGCCAATTCAAGATCCTTTCAGAAAGCTCCGTAGCAGCCGGAATAAGACGTATAGAAGCGGTTACTGCCGAGGGTGCAGAAAAGTACAGTAACACTAAGATCCAGGAATTGGAAGAGATCCGAGGTCTTTTGAAAAATCCCAGGGATGTTTTCAAGCAAGTGGAGGTCTTAGTTGATGAAAACAAAAATCTAAAGCGTCAGATTGAGCAGTT
Source organism: Saprospiraceae bacterium (assembly GCA_013002475.1). Taxonomy (GTDB): domain Bacteria; phylum Bacteroidota; class Bacteroidia; order Chitinophagales; family Saprospiraceae; genus JABDJM01. Next base: position 2,844 of record JABDJM010000225.1, read on the forward strand.
GCAAAATGCCCAGGCAGGTGCCTTAAAAGGTCAGCTGAAAAATCAAGTTGTTGAGGCCGGCGGGATGAATGTTCTTGTCTCACAGGTCCCTATACAGGATTCAAAGGCCCTGAAAACTCTCGCTTACCAGCTCGAAAAAGAAATTGGGAATTTGGTATTGGTGTTTGGTGCCATCGTTAAGGATAAACCACAACTTATGGTTACCATCAGTGAAGGGTTGACAAAAGAGAAGGGTCTGCATGCAGGGAACATGGTTCGTGAATTAGCCAAGCATATTCAGGGCGGCGGTGGAGGTCAACCATTTTTTGCCACCGCAGGTGGAAAAAATGCTGCTGGTCTAAAAGGGGCTCTGGATGCTGCCGCGGCCATGTTCAAGGACTAACCTATTCGGCAGTATTCCCGTCAATTGTACTTCCAAAGAAAATGGCATTCGCCAATAGCTTTTGAGTTCCCCACCAAAAGGCCCTGAAGGTTGGATTAAAGCCAAAGGTAATTACCCGGCCCCTACCCTGCCTACTGACCACAATGGCTGATGTTCCGGCAATCTTTTCAAGATTTTCATCCGAAACATAACCCGCCAGCAAGGGGTCCTTCGAATATCGTAATGGAGCTGCATAGGCATTTTTTGGAGCCCCGTAAAAGTTGGTACCCTGATGGAATACAGGCAAACTTTTCCGCTGATATCCATAGCAAATTGGATGTGTCAGATCAAGATCATTATTAAAGATCGACCCACCTATATACTTCGCACCAGAATCTTCTCTGGCCTTATCATAGGGTCTTGCTTTCACAAGGTCCTCTCCATCTTCAGATTTCAGGCTCTCCAGTTTGGCCAACTCCTGCCCTTTTAACCAGTCTGCCGCACCTTGCAAACCAATAATAACTCCTCCGTCATCAACCCATCTCTTAAGAGCTTCGACACCTTTAGAGTTGATCCCTGAGGGGCTGCCATCCGGGATAATGATGACGTTATAATCAGATAGTCTAACCCGGTTAAACTGACGAGATTCAACTTTTGTGCAGGAGATCTCATAGCGCGTATCCAGTAAATGCCAAACCTCACCAGCATCATAAGAACGAATGCCATCCCCAATTAGCATCAGGATTTTTGGCTTACGAAGAGATTCTACATTTGGGCTCCCAAGGTCTATACCCCGAGGCGTTTGTCCGGAGTCTACCCCATCGATGTGTAGCCCATATTGGCTGGCAAGTTTCTTTAACCATTTTGAAAGATTATTTCCATCCATCTTTTGATTTTGGATTGGGATAAAAATCGTCCCTCTCGGAAAATCTTTTTCATTTCCATTTACCAGAGCGGCAAACTCCCGATTGCAAACTTTAGCGCGAACTCCTTTTTGCAGAAGTTTATTGACCGCGGTCGGAGAGTAATAGTCTGACCAGGATAGCAAATAGCCATAATCGCTTTCCCCGGAAAAACTTGCGGACCCATATTCTTTCAAATTGATCTTTTCACCCAGTCCTGGATTGCTGGTGACTTCCTTGAAGGGAAGGCCGAATGCAAGCGGCAGCGTCCAGGCTGAAACATCATAAAATAAGCTATCCTGAAAGCTGGTTTGTTTTTCAAAAATACCTCGGACAAGTCTGTGTTGAAGCTGATCGGAAGGAACGAAAAAACTACCGGATTGACCTTTCACTTCATAACAATCGACCTTATGTTGAGAAAGGATTTTCAATAGGGCCTTTGCTCTCGCGGGATCCTGATCGTCCTCAATAAGATATCCTTTAACCCGGGAGCTGGCCCCCTGTTTCTTTGCATCCTCAAAGAATTGCTTTTGATACTGCAGTAACTGATCGTGCAATCCGGATCCAGCTTTCAGAGTTGACAGAGAGGTAGCTAACTGGTTTCTGATAGTAAATGGAAAGGTAAGCAGACCGTTGGCCGTCATCCTGTTATGCCCTCTGGATGAAGCTTGCTCAAAAAGGATTCCTATGCATCCATTAGCATCCGGGTAGGTAGAACCCTTACCATAATAAAAGTCGTCAAAGGATTCTTGAGAATAATATTGCGATCCTATTTTATCTAACTCGGCCGCATGGTAATTTCCAATCTCACCTGTAAGTTCTTGGTTCCTTTTGGGGGTAATTGGGTTGGTGCGACTTGGAATTCCAGGCTGAAAGAAAAAAGTACTATTGCTCCCCATCTCATGATGATCAGTCAGGACGTTGGGTTTCCATTCATGAAAAACTTTGATCCTGGCTCTTGATTCGGGGTGTTGCAATAGCAACCAATCCCTATTCAAATCAAACCAATAATGATTGGTTCTACCTCCAGGCCAGGCTTCATTGAATTCCCGATCCGAAGGATCAGTAGCAGGGACTTCTGGCTTGTGCATATTTGCCCAGGTAGAAAAACGCTGAAGCCCATCAGGATTAAAAGCAGGATCGATGATGACTACCTGGTTCTCCAAATAGCTCAAAGCCTCGTCGGAAGCTGCCAGATAATAGGCATATAACATTGCAGCATTGGCGCCAGATGATTCATTACCATGAATACTGTAGCCCTGATACAATACCGTAGGCACTTCAGCTAATCGAACATCTTTCTCCCCTTTTGCAAAGGATAAATGAGCTTCCTTTAATGATTCAAGGTTCTGGTGATTTTCTTCTGTGGTAATAATGAGATTTACCAGGGGTCTGTTTTCGTAGGTAGCTCCTATTTCCATGATCGTTATTCTTGGGCTGGCTTCAGCCAGGGCATACATATACTGAACTAGCTTATCATGACTTACATGCCATTCACCCGGAACAAACCGGATCACCGACTCAGGAGTAGGTATTTTTTTATTAAAAGTTGCATTTGGAAAATAGTACTCCATGTCAACAGATTGGGCCATGGAGGTAGAAATGAAAACCAAAGACAGGAATAGAGAAAACACCTTGCTCATGATATCTTTTTTTTAGTGCAGCTAAAAATAGGTAAACACAACAGGAAACAGAAAAGGCTCCGACAAGTCGGAGCCTTTTCTTAGGGTTCATTTTTCGCCTAGTCTCGAATCATTAATATTTTTTGCGAAATAACTCCTTTGCGTGATATTATTTCCACTTGCATGACCCCGCTTCCTGGCAACTGGTCGCTGCGGATAACCCTTTCCTGATATCCTTTTTCAAAGAATGAATTCTCTCTAAGGAGGATCCGACCATCCAAGTCAACAATTTTCAATTCTGCCATTCCGCTTTCTGGAAGGAAAAATCTGAGCGTTGTTTCCTGGCGGAAAGGATTTGGAACATTCGGATAAAACCTTGGAGGAGTCGGGGCAATATTTCCTACATCATTTAGACTCTGGAACTCAAGAATGAATTTATGAGTGGCCTTTTGGTTAGCAAAAGCGATATTCTCAAAATACTTAGAGGACAATTGAAGTGATTTCGAAATAAGACCTTCTGAGCTGCTGGAGAATTCTATTTCAAATAACGGCTCAGAAACGATCATTTCCTGTCCAGCGCCATTAACCCACTGGATCAATGTTTTTCCATCACGGTGTGACCAGGTTGGTCTGATTTGACCAGCCTTAATATCAAGGATCGAAAGAATCTTATCCGCCTCAAGCTCCAGCTCAAGACCCTGAATGAGATCCAGATCTTTTGCAAAAACAGGGATAGAAAATGTCTCACCGGTTTTGAACTCCTTTTCTTGCAATCCTAATGTGGCCTCAGCAAGAGCCGAGCGGTCAGAAGAATTGCCAGGTGATAGTACAAAACTTCCATTTACGTCTCCGACTTTTATGGCAGTGAAATCCAGATGCATATAGTCACTGGTTTCATCGATCATAATCATTTCCGGAAATGGATTTGAGAATGGATCATTGCTTAATGGCCATACGTATTCTTTCTTCACAAATCGCCAGGCGTCTCCATCAGGAAACTCAGGTTCGATCCAAAGTAAAACCTTTTGTAAGGTTATCAGGTCAAAAGCATTTATCTCTCCAGAATAATTAACATCCGCAGCAATTAAGTAATGTGGGTCTGTGATTGGTTGCAGTCCGACCAGATGCCGGCTAATTAAAACCAGATCCAGTGTTGTAAGTCCTTCTCGTACTCTTTCATTGTATTTGGGGATAAAACTATATCCCATGCCTACATCCGGATCATTGGTCTCAAAGAGACCCTCCTCGTTGGTATACACCATATCGCCCTGATCTCCTATATACACCTGCACATCGGAAACTTCTTCCTCAACAACAGTGCTTATTGATCCTTGAGCCATTGGAGGTTCATTGCAACCAGTTTCCGGGAAAACCAAGTCAAAGACCTGAGTCGCTGATCCGCCATTCCCAAATTGATCCTCATATCCAATTACTACCGTTACTGAACCAACATCCAAAGCGGTTAAAGTGATCATTTCCGTATTTGGAGGTTGAGCAACTCCATTCACAAAAGTGAAAAACGCGGAAATTTCCAAGCCCAAGGGGGTTACATCACAATCGATAAAACCACCAATAATATCATCCACATTCAGGGTAAGAGTTCCATCCAACCCAAGCTCTCGGCAGTTCGAAGCTGCAATGATAGCGGTTGGCCCTATTATATCATCCACTGTTACATTTAAAAAGCAAGTTTTTGTTAAACCGCAATTGTCCTCAGCAGTGAAGATCAAAGGTGTGGTTCCAATTGGAAAGGCATAGATGGAAATAGAATCAAACTCAAAGTTTAAATTATTTGTCACAGTAAGATCATCATCGCAGTTGTCGGATAATGCTGTTGGTGCAAAAGATTGGACAATATCACATTTGTGTAGAAATGGGAATTGTATGTATTCATCAATTGTCATCGTGACATCCGGGGGACAGGTAATTTCAGGAGCCGTTTGATCGATAAAACTAAAGATCTGAACAGCTGTAGCCGCATTACCGCAGCTATCTGTTGCTGTCCATGTCCGTGTTACGGTAGGTTCATCCACACAGTTTCCGGAAGTTGCTACATCGTCAAATGTTAAGGTCTCCGGGAGACAATTATCTTGAGCAATTGGTGCTGGAAAATCCTGTCCAGGAGTAATATCTGTCCCGCACTCTACTTCATAGGTTTCGGTAAATGGATCAAAAGTTGGGGCCTGGGTATCCTGTATTACAATTTCCTGCGAAACTTCACGGAAATTGGAACACTCATCTGTTACGACCCAGGTCCTACGAATGATGGATAGAGTTGGGCATTCAATTAAAAGATTGAAATCCTGGTCATTCTCTGGAGTGATTTCTATTTCGTTGAAAGTTACACTCAACTGATCTACAGGAGTACAATTATCACTCAAGGTTAATCCGGGGACAATAGGTGTAGGATCACTGCACTCTATCGTCAAGTCCATTGTGGTTGGCGGGTCAAAAGTAACCTCAGGCATCTCAAGATCCTGGATCAAAATTTCATGGGAAATGGAGTTCATATTTCCACAAGCATCCGTGGCTGTATATGTTCTCTCCACCGTGAAAGTGTTCGCGCAAATAGTTTCGATGGTTACATCATTAACCTCGACATCTACCGGTAGTTCACAATTGTCAGAGGCCAAAACATCAATAGAGGCTGGCAGCCCTTCTTCACAATTCAGAGTGAGGTCATCCAATTCTACCCCAAAAGTAGGAGCGATCCCGTCAATGAAGGTGATGGATTGGACCCTCGAAATTGTATTACTACAGGCATCCGTAGCTATCCAGGTCCTTTGAATGGTATAGCAGGGAGGATTACCTATAGATACATCAGTGTAGGTTAACATGGGAGCCGGATCACAATTATCGACAATCGTTGGAACTTCAAAATCAGTTCCCGCAATTGGAGTTGGGTCCTCAAAGCATTCAATCTCCGCATCTTCCGGGAAAAATGAAAAGCTTGGAGCAAGATTGTCTTGGATCGAAATAATTTGATCGCAGGACGATGAATTTCCGCAAGCATCGGTGGCTGTCCAGGTCCTGGTCAAAACAGATTCCTGCGGACAGACTCCTTGCGTGAAGACATCTTCGAAGGTGATTAAAGGAGTAGGATCACAATTATCTGTGGCCGTTGTAACTCCTCCACCTAAATCTTCAGGATCAAGTGAATCATCACAACTTACGGTAAGGTTTACAGGACAAGTTATTACCGGGGCTTCCTCATCGATAATAGTAATTGATTGATCACAGGTTATTTCGTTTCCACATTCATCAACAGCAGTCCAGGTT
>JABDJM010000237.1 GCA_013002475.1 Saprospiraceae bacterium
TTCAATCTACTTAGCCACTTTTGCCTTCAATCCAAACCAGGTTAGGAATGATATCAAGAAAATGAAAAGACCGTAAAGTGTGGTAATCATTGATACCTTCAATCCGCCCGCAATCATCGCGGGTGAAATATCTCCTGCCGCTTCTATGGCCATGAAGGCTTGAAAAAGACCCAGGCACTGGCCAAAAATTCCAAATACAGCAGCGAAAATACCCAGTTGTAAAATCTGTGAAATCCCTGCCTGCTGATAGTCGACCTGATCCTCACTTGAAAACAAACGATATGCTTTCATAGCTGATAATACTATTACTGCAAGGAAGATCAATGATAGAATGGACATAAATAATGGTCCGCCTTGATAATGTAATTCGATAATGTTCATTGCGAAATAATTTTTAGTTCGCTGCTATATTAAAAGAAACAACCATCCGGTTTTTGATAAGTAGACCAACCATCAGGAAAACTCGACCAACTGTTATTTCCGAGAAATTCAAATTTGTCCACAAAAACTAACAATTCATCTACATTTGTAGTGAATTGTATATCAGCAATCCAAACTGATGGATAAAAAAAGGATCGCACTTCATTTTCTTTTCTGGATAGTCACGGCACTTTTCCTTGGCACCTATATATCCTATCGAAGTGGATTCACCTCCACTAATTCCTGGATTATCCTTATGCTTCTTCCTGTGTGTATGGGCACAGCCTACTTCATCAATTATTACCTGATTAAGAGCTTTCTGATTCCAGGCCATTACGGAAAATTCCTGTTGTTTACTGCCTATTCTCTAATTGTTGCATTCTATCTGGAGTCGTTGATCCTAATATTCATTTTTGTATTTGTTGCCGACTTTGATTCTTCCCAGGCCAACTTCGACACCCTTTTTACGGTGGTAGGGATGCTACTCCCCATAATCTTAGGAGTATCCATCAAAGTATTCCGGTTGTTCATCCATTCAGACAAAAAGGATGAGGGGATTCAGAAAATCACCTTGCGAGCAGACCGGAAAAATGTGCAAGTTGATGTTAATGATATTATTTTTATTGAGGGATTGAAAGATTATGTAAAGGTGTATTTAACGAATGAGGCACCTCTTATCACAAAAGAGAAAATGATGACCATTCAAAATAATCTTGATGATAAGGGTTTAGTAAGAGTACACAAATCTTACATTGTAGCTACATCGAATATCAAATCCTACAATTCAAAGGAAATGGAAATGTCCAATGGCAAAATTGTTCCAATCGGAAAAACCTATAGAGAAAGTTTCAAAGCCAGGCTAGCAGACGGCACACTTACATAAGGAAAGTCCGATAGTTTTTTTCATTCTATTTGGAAGAGGAACTCCTCGAATCTTGATCCTCCATCGCTCCCAGGTAAATAGCATTAAAAATCAATTTGTAGGTACCCCTAGGTTGTCCACGGAACTGGGGTCTGAAACCAAAAAGGATCGCATGTCCTTTCCCAACTTTGACATCCATCAAAGCCCCATTGTTCTTTAAATATCTGTCTTCTCCCCTGGCCCATCCACTCATGAGTATATCCTTGTCGGCATATTTTACAACCGTATTAACATCAGGCTCCGGGGGTCTCTGAATGTCCTCGGTACCTCCTTCTCCTTTCCGTGACTTAATGACTCTTTTGAAAGCGCGACTTCTCGAAAAGGAGGCGGCTGTTTCACTGTTCATTCCAAAACCTAACTGCTCCGTAGTATCAACTTTGATCCGCACTAATGAACCCGGTATGAAAAATGAACTCGATGAAGCTCCGCTGGTTACATTTCTTACTGGAAGACTAAACTGATTGATGAGATAGTCACTTGCCTGATCAAAAGCAATCAAGACACCTCCCTTTTTGGCATACTCGTGTAATGCAATAGTTCCATAGAGACCTAAACCACCGGTAAATTTTGGAGGCATAAAATTCTCAGGGTATCCATTCATAATTCTTGAGGTGCTTTGTGAAGGAATAATGATCGCATCATATCCGGAAAGATCGCCCTCAATAATATCCATGTTATGCAAAGTGTCCAGATCAAACTCAAATTGTTCCAGTACCCATCTTGTCCAACCTTCATCCATGTTGGCCCTCCACGACTTGTAAATACCAAGCTTGATCGGACTGAGCTCAGACATTTTAATTGAGGGCTCAGCACTTAATCCTGTGAAGTTTAATCCTGTTTCTGACGCTATCTTATCCAAATTCTGTCTTACTCCATCATTGGCCTCAACCAGGAAATAACCGGGGAGGATACTCTCTGAACCGCTCATGGCAATATGGACCTTGTGGCCCTCTTTTTGCAATCTATTTACTGCCAGGGCGCTTAGATTTTCTTGATTTGATAAGACATAACCCCATCCAGCTTCTCCATTTACCTCCCCTGCAGGTCTGGAAGGCTTCCCTGCTAATAGTTTTGTGCTGGTATTGAAAACGGTATCAATCCGGTGTACCTCTATTCCCATTTGCATGGGTAGAGTCCATCCTGCCAAGTCATAAGGTGGTACTGGAGGTCCACCCGGATATCGAAATTGATCCGGATAACTTTGCTTCTCTAAGAGGTCTGTCAGATAAGGTCTAAAGGACTGGGCTCCATATAACACAAAATCACCTTGGTTAAAGGTCATATCACCAACTTGAAAATTGGAAGATGCCTCGTGTACTTGTACTCCCCCTTGTTGGAGGATATTAATCAAGTTGATTGTTTCTCCTGTATCCCACTGCTGCTGAGGAATCACATAGGCATAGGCTCCTTCCGCAATGGGTGTTTCAATGGCATCACGGCCCATATCATAAATATTGTATAGAAAGTCATTCTTCCTGTCTGCTGCAATATTTAAAATTCCCATGGAAGCGTTGATCATATATTCCACCGCACCCCTGAAATGAGATTCTCCTCCTTTCCAGGGATAGGGATAAAAGATCTCAGTCCCATTGGCGGAGGTTCCTGCAACATTCTTTGGAACTGAGTCCGGAGGATAGAATCTGGGTGTTGGTGTAGAGTGTGCTGTTTCGGTAAGAATACCAATTTGATTATGATAATAAGGAGCAGTTCTCACGCCACCATTCCACCACATACTGAAATTTGTTCCGGAAATTACACCCGGCATTTTTTTCATGGCGAAGTAATTGGCCATTGCAGTCCCGACCAGGTTCACACCGGTAGTTACACCTGGATGAATATTGGGATTGACCGGGCTTC
>JABDJM010000252.1 GCA_013002475.1 Saprospiraceae bacterium
AGCTAAAACTGGTCACTCGGATATTCAGGACCTCTTTCTTATCAGCGGTTGTCAAAAAGGGTGAAATATCAAGTCTGCTAAGGGCGACTAGTACTTTGTGTAATTCAGGATATATGGAAAAATCAAAGTCCTCCTTTAGCAGTGCCCTGATATTGGATATGGCCATTGGGATGCTTCCCAGAAAATGTGGTTTCTTCTCAAACAAGCCCCGGTAACCATAAGCACCCAGGACTTGCATAAAGCGAACCAGCTTTAAACGGATCCATTGTTGCTGTTGCTTGTTATTCCCAGACAATGATCCCTTTGAATTATCCAGATAAAATTGGAAAAGCATTTTCCGATCCTCGGATGTGATCCCTGCCTTAGCTTGATACAATAGAGAGATCAGGTCGTATAACTTGGGACCCTTTCTCAAACCCTGAAAATCAATAACCACTATCTTTTGGCCACGGACCATCAGGTTCCTGGCCTGGAAATCCCGGATCATCAAACCTGATTCACCTCCTGAGATCACATCCTTAGCAAGCGTTTTGAAATCCCTCTCCAGACCTCTAGGGTCAAATTGGATCTGCATGGGTTTAACAAAATAATACAAGCCATAGCGTAGGTCATGAAGGACTCCATCATTATCAAAATGCTCCTCGGGATAATACCAATCTGAATTAGTTTGGGTTGGATTCAGTGATTGGATCTTTATCAATTCAAGGATCGCTTTTTTGTAAAGCTGTGCCGAACTAAAGGATAACCCGGAAGTTCCATCCATGCTTCTCATTTGCAGTAGACTCGTACGGCCCAAGTCCTCCTGCAGATATATCCCGCTTTCAAGATCTTGTCCATAGATCTCCGGCACTTCAATCTCATTCTTTCGAAAAAATTCCGCCCAGGAAATGAAAGCCTCGTTCTCCTTATGGTCTTTTCCCCAGACTCCGATGGCAGATTCTTTGTTTCCAAAAAGCCGAATATATTTCCTGGAACTTCCAGCCTGTGGTAAGGCTTCAAAACCTGTTGGATTATAACCAAACCGAGATTGAAAGATCTTGACCATGGCAAGATTTTGCTCTACAGGAAGGGCGGCAATGATCATCTTAACTAGTTTGATTTAGGATGGCCCAAAGCTTGTCTTTTAGCTCATCCAATCCTGTTTGGGCAACTGCCGAAATAAATATATGGTCCAAAGAGGTTGGGATATCTGGTTTGATCAATTCCATCAACTCATCATCAATCAGATCACGCTTCGAAATAGCCAGCAATCTGGGTTTGTCCAATAATTCCGGATTGAACTTTTCCAGCTCATTGAGTAGGATATCATATTCCTTACTGATACTTTCCGTGTCGCAGGGGATCATAAAAAGAAGAACGGCGTTTCTTTCAATATGTCTTAGAAATCGATGTCCAATCCCTTTCCCCTCATGAGCCTTCTCAATGATCCCAGGAATATCAGCCATCACAAATGATCCTGAATTCCTGTAGTTGACGATACCGAGGTTTGGAACGAGCGTTGTGAACGGGTAGGCCCCAATTTTGGGCTTGGCTGCTGTGATAGAAGAAAGAAGGGTTGATTTACCTGCATTTGGAAATCCAACCAGGCCTACATCGGCTAAAACTTTGAGTTCAAGGATCTTCCATTCTTCCTTTCCAGGTTCGCCGGGTTGTGCGTACCGGGGTGTCTGATTGGTAGGAGATTTAAAATGGGCATTGCCTAAGCCACCACGGCCGGCGGAAACAATTATTTTTTCTTCATCATGCTCGGTGATCTCAAACATGAGCTCTCCGGACTCAGCATCCTTTGCTACCGTGCCCAGGGGTACGTCTAAAATTATGTCCTCTCCTTGCTTGCCGGACTTATGACTTCCAGAGCCATTTTCACCCCTGGAGGCAATTACATGCTTTCGATATTTCAGTGGTAAAAGGGTCCAGACGTTTCGATTCCCTCTTAAGATAATATGTCCTCCCCGGCCCCCATCTCCCCCGTCCGGGCCACCTTTTGCAATCCGTTTGCTGCGGAAAAAATGAGTAGAGCCCGCTCCGCCGGCGCCAGAGCGGCAGCAGATCTTTACGTAATCAACAAAATTTTGATCAGCCATGAGGATTACCCATTAGGCAATTTTAGAATTCAGAATTGGTCGATACGGGCACAAAGCCTGTCAAAGATCTCTTCAATAGAACCAATGCCATCTACTTCAAAGGCTTTATCCCTTGGAGCATAAAAATCAAAAACCGGCCGAGTCTCGCCCTTATAAACCTCTATTCGATTTCGAATGATATTCTCGTCGTTGTCATCCGATCGTCCCGAGGTCTTTCCGCGATTTAGAATCCGCTTCACAATCTCCTCATCATCTACCTGAAGAGAGATCAGACCAGAGACCTCCGTGCCCATTTCAGCCAGGATCTTATCCAGGGCTTCAGCCTGGTCAATATTTCTTGGATACCCATCAAAGATGTATCCCTTCACATCCGGATTGGCTATGACCTTATTGACTAACATGCCAATGGTCACTTCATCCGGGACCAACTCCCCTTTGGAAATGTATTCTTTAGCCTTTTTCCCCAGAGGGGTATCATTACCCATTTCATATCTGAAAAGATCTCCTGTAGAAATATGCAGAAGTTCATACTTCTCAACCAGTTTCGTGGCCTGGGTACCTTTTCCTGAACCCGGAGGGCCAAATAAAATTAGATTTATCATGTCCTTATTTTTGGAAGGCCGAAAATACTGATTTTAACCGGGCCATGCCTTCCCCTTTAGGCCTGGAAAAAAAACTCATCCTGATCAGCTAAAAAATCCAACTTGGATCGGAATTGATCCAGCTCCGATTTATTTAAACTAACCGTGTGCATATCGGGCTGATCCAGTTCCAGCAGTCTTTTTCCGCTGTATTCAATCATGGCAGAGAGCCCATCGTAATTTAGGTCATTAGGATCATTGCCTATCCTATTAACTCCAATAACATAGGACTGGTTTTCAATTGCTCGGGCTTGAAGCAAGGTTCTCCAGGCTTCCTTCCGCGGACTTGGCCAGTTGGCAACATAAATGGCCAGGTCGTAACCCAGATCATTTCGAGACCAAACCGGGAACCGAAGATCATAGCAAACTTGGGGAAGAATTCTCCATCCCTTAATATCCACTGTTGTTCTGAACTCCCCGGGAGTATAGGGGATATGCTCTCCTGCCAGCGTAAACAGATGTCGTTTATCATAATGCTGGACAGAACCATCAGGAAACACAAAAACGAATCGATTGTAAAAGCTTCCTTCCTCCTCAATGATCAGGCTCCCTGCTACTACAGTCTCCAGCCTGGCAGCCCAATCTGCCATCCATTGAAGAGTGGGTCCCCCCATTTTTTCAGCCAAAGATTTGGGTCCCATGGAAAACCCAGTCGTAAACATTTCTGGAAAAAGGATTAGATCGGAGGAGTCCGGAGAAAGTTCCTTGAGGTATTCTTCAAGTTGGGCTCGATTCCCGGATGGATTTTCCCAAAGGAGATCAGCTTGAACCAATG
>JABDJM010000512.1 GCA_013002475.1 Saprospiraceae bacterium
TCCTGGCATGGAAAAACATCCATCATCTCCCCGTTGAGAATTTTGAGGGAGACCTGGTTGGACTCATAACGGATGGAATGATCAACCGGCTGGATGCCAACGATCCTACTAATCAAATTGCCAAAGACATCATGTTGACTGAGCTACAGACAATTCGCGCTCAAGACAGCCTGGCTAAAGCAAAAAGCAAAATGGTTGAACATAATTTAGCGGGCATGCCTGTAGTCTTTGGAAAAAAATTGGTTGGAGTGTTAACTAAAAATGATTTTGAAAAGATGCAGCATAGTTCTGCATCTGTAAATACAAATTAATAGATCAGATATGATAAAAGAAGTTAGTGGAGATATCCTTTTAACCGGGGCACAAGCCATCGCACACGGTGTAGCTCCGATGGATCACTTTGATACCGGGTTGGCATTAAGCCTTCGGAAGGACTATCCAGCGATGGTAAAGGACTTTAGGCATTTCTGTAAAATTCGTCATCCAAAACCAGGAGAGGCCTGGATGTGGGGTGGCGCAGGAGGAATTAGAATCATCAACCTACTTACCCAGGAACCTGCAAAAAATCATCACGGACATCCCGGGGAAGCTACCCTGCATAATGTCAATCACTCTTTGAGGGAATTGGTGAAGATCGTTAAGAAAGAAGGCATAGAAAGTTTGGCGATTCCAAAACTAGCTACCGGATATGGCAAGCTAGATTGGAAGGACGTAAAGCCCCTTATTTATGAGAAGTTGGGTGAATTAGAAATCCCGATTTACATATACAGCCTTTACCATGCAGGCGAAAAAGCCAAAGAATAATTCATTTCATTGGGGAAATGAAGGGCCTTCCATCTGGGGGGCCTATTTTTTTTTTAACTGGTGGCCTTATGCGAAATTTGGCTCCGTAATTTTTGGATCTCCTGATCCGTCAAATCCCGGTATTCTCCGGGCTCCAGATCTCCTAACTTAATGTTCATGATGCGAACCCTTTTCAGGGTTAGTACCCTATAACCCAGTTTTTCACACATCCTCCGAATCTGCCTGTTCAATCCCTGAGTAAGGGTGATCTTAAAAAGATTCGGGTGAAGTTTTTCTATAAGACAAGGCTTGGTAAACTGATCCAGGATCTCCACCCCGGCGGCCATACGATTTAAAAATTGCGGGGTGATAGGCTTATGAACTTTGACGATATAGATCTTCTCATGTTCGTTTTCCTCGCGCAAGATCTCATTGACAATATCTCCGTCATTTGTCAGGAGCAACAATCCGGTGGAAGCTTTGTCCAAACGACCAACAGGAAAGATCCTTTTGGGATAATCCATATAATCGATAATGTTGTCAGGATCATCCAGATCGGTAGTAGAGGTTACACCAGCAGGCTTATGTAATGCGAGATATACGACATCAGGTTTTTTGGGTAAGGGCTTTCCGTCAAGCGTGACGACATCCTTTTTACCGACGCGATTTCCCTTTTTGGCCAACTCACCATTGAGCTGTACCCTTCCCTGTGAGATCCACTCATCAGCCTCTCGGCGGGAGCATAATCCTCTTTCACTAATGTACTTGTTGAGACTTTTGGTTTTCTTATTCTTGGCCATCAGTTTACAATTCCCAACCAGCTGCTACAGGTTCCATATTTGTAGCCTGCGGAGGTTCAATAGGGCCGCTTTCCTTCAAACCTTTTCTGAAATTCAAAAATGCAGCCAAATCATTGATCTTCTTTAAAGTTTCTTCGTCTTTGGCAAGGTTGACATGAACAAAGGTCTGCCCGTCTTCAAGATTGTACGCGGCGTAATATAAACCTGGAACAGGGTTTTCCTTTAGGCTTTGCATCACAGCCTGAATATTGGCCTTGTTTTGCTCAGCGTACTCCGGTTTTACCTTATATCGTACTTGAACTGCTTTCATGAATATCTAGCCTAGTTGTGGTAGGCTGTATTATGCGCCAGGGTTGCTCCACAACCACTGCAAGCTGTAGCAGAACCTCCACCTCCGGCACATCCGCTCGGGCAGGTATAATGCCATACCCCAGCTGCATTTTGAGCAGGCTCAGCTGTTGTTACTGGGGGTACGCCAGGTTGGTTTGCAAAAGGTGATCCACTACCCGAATTGGCATTAGGCTGATTCGCAAAAGGTGATCCGGAATTTTGAGTGGCCGTTCCGGAACTATGATAGGCCGTATTATGTGCCAGTGTCGCTCCACAGGAAGGACAAGCAGTGGCAGATCCTCCACCTCCAGCACATCCTGCAGGGCAGGTATAGTGCCAAACGCCAGCTGCATTCTGAGCAGGCTCAGCTGTAGCAGGAGGAGTGGTGGTGGTATTATTTGTCGCTGGAGTAGTCGTTGTAGTTGTGCTTGTGGTGGGTGTTGTCCCATCTACATTAGCACTATCATTACTGCATCCAATTACAAAGAATAAAAGGGCAGGAAAAAGAATCTTCAGAAATTTCATGTGGTATCTTATTTAGGACACCCAATTTAAATGAATATTCTGAGAAATGCCGGAAATCCGGTCTTTGCTACTGATCCCCAATAAGAGCAGATCCAGAATTTAATAGCTGTCCGTTTGGCAAAACCAGCAATTCTTCACCAGGATTGACATTCCTTATATGGAAGGTTCCCTGATTATTCAATATGCCGGATACCCTGGCGGCAAAGTTGGGGTTAGAGACTACCTTTTGAAAAATGCTCAAACTCCCTGAGGGCGTAATGTCCAGGCTTGAATTTTGATCAATAAAAAGGGAATGAATGTTGGCCCCGGTGGAAAGGTCAATGGTCGGAAGGCCCAAACTGGAAACAATCTCGACATCCTCGCAATAAGTGGGCAAATGGCCAAGAATCCAATTTGCAGGACTAGACC
>JABDJM010000276.1 GCA_013002475.1 Saprospiraceae bacterium
TAAATGGAAGTCGCTGAAAGCTGCTAATTGCGCAGCCCCCTTAGATCCATCCTTTATGTTGAAAAGCCGGATCGTACTGGGTAAAACAGAGATTCCATCTCTCTTATTATCAAGAACCAGGGTAACAGAACTTGTGTCGGACTCCACAGGAAGGTTATATGGGATGTCAAAGCTCAGTTTGATCTGGTTTTCACTAATTGGCTCCAGGTTGCTGGCCCTGATACCCGCTTCGTCTGAAATTCTCAACCAGGCGGAGGCTTCCTCACCGGATTGCAAATGAGTATTATAACCGGTTACTATAAGGTCATTGACACTTCCGCTTTGAACTTCGGAAGGATTAACGGCTGTGATCCCGGGACCGAGGGGAATCAGCATTCCCCCTATCAGAGAATACAAGACCAGAACAATACCCAGGATTTTCCACCACTTCATAAGGTCAAAATTAGTCTTTCCAAACGTATGGAAATAGTATAAAAGTCAAGGTCACCAACAAAGCATCGATCGCCAGCAGGGTCCATACATCCTTCGCCCAGGCAGAATCAAAAACTAATCCTACAGCCACCGCTGAAAGTTTGATCAAACTCATCAGAATTGGGATCACCAATGGAAAACTTAAGATGGCCAGCAGCCCAGCGCTATTATTGGCCTTTGAGGCAATAGCTGAAGTAAAAGTAAAGGTGATCCCTAGTCCCAGGCTAGCCAGGATTGTAGTTATCCAAAAAAGGCCTGGATCCCTGACCGGATTTCCGGCGATCAGGCTCATACCCAAAAATGACAGCCCGATAAGAAGCATTAGCAACAGGCTGTTGTAGATCATTTTGGAAAGAAGGATCGCCGAGGGCCGGGCCAATTGATAATAATACAGCTGCCTCCGGGAGTTCTCCATCACGAAACTTTTGGCCACCGCATTAATGGAAATGAACAAAACGAGGATCCAAAAGATTGCATTCCAGGTGTTTAACGGAATCCTAATGAATCCGGCATATACAATATATATACTCGAAAAGACGTAAAGCATTATGCCACCAAGGGCATATTTACGACGCCATTCTAAAAGAATTTCTTTCTGAAGCAAATGAAGAATTTCCCGGATCATTCGATTGCAAAAGTAACGCTTAGCCCTTTAGACTGGGTCAGATACCGATCATTTTTAGGTTCCAATCAAAATCGAAGGGAAAAGCATTTGGGAATCCTGGATAAGGAACTTAAATTTACCACATACAAAAGGGCATTATGCCTTTTTGGAATCACACTTGAAACACACATTCTAATGAAGCCGACCCTCCGGCCTTACATTTCTTTGGTATTTACCTTTTGTTTTGCTGTGCTTTCCTTTGGCCAATCCTCCCATCAAATGGTCAGGATCACTGCCAGGAATGGAGATTCCGGGGAAAAGATCATGCGCCGATATAAGCTCCTGGATCATTCCTGCAACGAAAAGGCTTTTTACAAGATCAACGATTTGGCCTTTGGCGATATGCTCGTCAAAGGAAAGAAGTACTACCTGCCCATTTTGGTTTTTGAATACAATGGAGTGAGCATCCGAACCTCAATGGATTGGGATGGGTGGAAAAAACCATTAAGGATCAAGGAATACAATGAATATCTAAAGAAAAGGAGCCTACGGTCAAAATCTCTGGTTAAAAGCCAATTGATCTGGATACCCTTACATGAATTGGATTGTATTCTACCCGAAAATATCGAGGTAAAGGATAAAATGGTGGAAAGTGAGCCTGAACCCGAGGAATCCACAACAGAAACCAACATTGCGGCCAGTAAGGATGTTGCAGAAGAAAAACTGGATGTCCCTGAAGCTTTGTTGGCTAAACAAAAGAAGGTCAGTGGATACCGCAACTTCCCCATCTTTGGAGATAAGCATGCGAATGTCCCTCTCATTGATAATAAGCTAGCCGGGAAAATCTATTATTTGGTTGCAGGACATGGCGGACCAGACCCTGGCGCTATTGGAGAAGCCACCGGAAGGACCCTATGTGAGGATGAATATTCCTATGACGTCACCCTTCGACTTTGTCGAAAGCTTTTAGAGCATGGGGCGACGGTTTATATGATAACGCGGGATCCTGATGATGGTCTCCGCGATGGAAAATTCCTTGAATGTGATAACGATGAATACTGTTGGGGCAACAAAAAAATGCCTTTGAACCAACGCAAAAGGCTGCTTCAGCGGGCCAGCACCATTAATGAGCTTTATCGTGCAAATAAATCCAAGGGGATCAAGGAACAGATGGCCATCATGATTCATATTGATTCACGATCGAAAAGTGCTAATACAGATGTATTCTTCTATCACTACCCCAGAAGCGGAAGCAGCCGATCTGTAGCCATGGATCTGCATAAGACATTTAAAGCCAAGTATGGTAAATACCGGCGCAACGGGAAGTATCATGGGACCGTAACCGGAAGAGACCTTTTCATGTTAAGAGTTACTCAGCCGAAGGCAGTGTTTATCGAATTAGGGAATATTCGAAGTCCCAAGGATCAAAAACGTTTCCTCCTGGAAAGTAATCGTGAGGCTGTTGCTAAATGGCTTTACGAAGGATTGATTAGGAAGAAATAATCACTTGAGCTTTTCCTGGAACAGTTCCTTAAACTTCTTGACTTTGGGAGACACTACAAAAGTGCAATACGGATTCCTGTCCCCCACTCTCGCATAATAGTTTTGGTGGTAATCCTCTGCAGGATAAAACTTGGTTAGCGGAGCTATTTCGGTAACGATCGGATCCGGCCAGAGCTTGGCGGCTTCCGCCGCCGCCTTGCTGGCCTCCGCCTGTTGATGCTGATCTTCATCATGAAAAAAGATCGCTGACCGGTATTGTGGGCCAACATCATTTCCCTGCCGATTCAGTGTGGTGGGATCATGGCTTCGCCAGAACATCTCCAGCAGATCTCCATAAGTTACTACGGAGGGATCAAATTCAATTTGAATTACTTCGGCATGTCCGGATTTCTTTCCGCAAACTTCCTCATAGGTAGGATTCTCAACATGTCCCCCAGCATATCCTGGCATTACCGAACTAACGCCACGAACAGCCAAAAACATGGCTTCCGTGCACCAAAAACATCCAGTGCCAAAGGTGGCTGTGTGTATACTGGGGTCCATCAAATTTACTTGAGTTGTTGCAACAAGGGTTGCTGGTAATCAGGTGTATAACTATAACCAGCATCTTGTAGAAACTGTTTAAGTCCTGACTTCTTTTTTGAGTCCAGAGAATAATCCAACCTGTTCAAAAAGTATTCCCTGACCGATATCTCAGGAA
>JABDJM010000286.1 GCA_013002475.1 Saprospiraceae bacterium
AATGGTTTACGGTGGACAAAAACGGGCTCCTGGTTTATGACGACAACGGCACGCTAAATACACCTAATGATGACAATGTCCGCCTCATAAAAACCACCAATTCCCAGCTTCCTGAGAACAGAGTCCGTTGTATCGAAGTCGACCTTGACGGAGAGGTTTGGGTGGGCACCGAGCTCGGAGTGGTCTCTTTCAACTGTGGAACCTCCGCCTTTGAGCCTCAATTGTGTCAGGGATTTAAGCAAATTGTGGAGGTAGATGGATTTCGGGCCAATCTGTTGGAGACTGAAGATGTAAGGGCTATTGCCGTGGATGGGGCAAACAGAAAATGGTTTGGCACCACCAATGGTGTTTTTCTAATGTCTCCTAATGGTAAAGAGCAACTAGCCTTTTTTAACTCTGACAACTCCCCTTTGCCAGACAACTTTATTAACGACATCAAGATCCATCCTGAATCCGGAGAAGTCTTTATTGCTACAGGAAGTGGTTTAGTCTCGTATAAAGGAGAGGCCGTACAAGGAGTTCCCTTTCATGTGGAAGAAAACGCTTATGCTTTTCCAAATCCCGTCCGGCCAGATTATTTCGGTCCTATTGCTATAAAAGGTCTTACCAGGGATGCCGACATTAAGATCACCGATGTAACAGGTCAATTGGTTTTTCAAACCAGGGCGCTTGGAGGACAAGCCGTATGGGATGGAAATGATTACACAGGCAGACGAGCAAGTAGTGGTGTTTACTATGTATTTGCGACCAGTGATGATGGTTTAAATTCCCCCAATACCCTAATTGCAAAACTACTCTTTATCAATTGAGGCCTTTTCATAAACGCTAGCCTCTATGACCTCCCTATAATACGATTCATACAGGGGTAGGATCTTGTCAATGTGAAAATTACGAGCCTGATGAAGTGCATTCATTCTAAACTTGTCATGTAGTGGTGGATTGCTCAGGAGCTTAATGCAGTTTGTTGCCATTTCCTCAACATTTCCAAGGTCAGATAAAAATCCTGTTTCCCCGTGGATGTTGACCTCTGGAAGGCCTCCGATATTTGAACTGATCACCGGCACTTCGCAAGCCATGGCTTCCAGAGCAGCAAGTCCGAAGCTTTCAGATCCGGATGGAAGCAAAAACACATCCGCAATGGCCAACAACTCTTCAACAGCCTCCTGCTTACCTAAAAAACGAACCTCATGACCAAGATCAAGTTCACGGCATAACTCCTCCACGTTCTGTCGGTCAGGTCCATCTCCGATCAGCAATAGTTTACTGGGTATCGTTTCCTGGACTTTGTGAAAGATCTTTACGACATCATCCACCCTTTTAACCTTTCTGAAGTTCGACACATGGACCAATATCTTTTCACCATTGGGTGCAACCGCTTTCTTGAAGTGGTCTTTGTCAGCCTTCTTAAATCTGTCGAAGTCTATAAAATTCGGAATGGTCCGGATCTCCTTTTCAATATTAAATTGAGCGTAGGTGGCATCGGTCAGATACTGAGAGACTGCTGTAACCCCATCAGATTTATTAATGCTAAATGCCACCACCGGAGCGAAGGCTTTGTTTGTGCCAACCAGGGTGATATCAGTTCCGTGAAGCGTCGTTACTACAGGAATGTACTTGCCTTCCGTTAGAAGAATCTTTTTTACCATATAAGCGACCGCGGCGTGAGGAATTGCGTAATGCACATGCAAGATGTCAAGCTCTTCGTATTTCACAACATCCACCATCTTACTGGCAAGGGTAGTATCATATGGGGGGTACTCGAACAGTGGGTAATCCTCTCCACTTACCTCATGGTAATATATATTTTCCTGGAAAGCATTAAAGCGTGCTGGTTGGCGATAGGTAATAAAATGGATCTGGTGCCCTTTCTTTGCTAAACCCAACCCGAGCTCTGTAGCGACCACCCCGGACCCCCCAAAAGTTGGATAGCACACGATTCCGATCTTAAGAGTAGATTTCATTGATTATCTAACAGGTTTTGCAGGATCAAGTTGCACGAGAGCCTATTTTTGAAGGGTTTGAGAGGGCAATAATAGTGGATTCCTTTGTTCACTCACTGTCTTTTGCTGAACATTACCCTAAAAGGTTTGTTTGTTCAATTGTCCCCCTCCGCTGGGATAATAATATCTTTTGATAATCAAAGCACCTGTTAGTGGCTGTCTATTCCATAAGTGATCTGGAAAAATTATGTGGTATAAAAGCCCACACTATCCGGATCTGGGAACAACGTTATGGAATTGTAAAGCCAAAACGGACCAAGACAAATATTAGATTCTATCAGGATAAAGACCTAAGACGCTTACTCAATATTGCTCTACTTAACCGGAATGGGTTCAAGATTTCAAAGATTGCCTGCATGTCCAAGGAGGAGATCCAGGAAAAAGTTCTTTCCATCTCCTCTGTAAGCTTTGAGCACGATATCCAGTTGGACTCACTAACCATTGCAATGATAGAAATGGATGAGACCAAGCTGGACAAGGTCATCAGAACAAATATCGAGAAGATCGGCTTCGAACGGACGATGTTGGAGTTGATATACCCATTTTTGGAAAAGCTCTCTGTTTTATGGCTTACAGGCTCTATTAATCCTGTTCAGGAAGGCTTTATGACTTATTTGTTAAGACAAAAGTTAATTGCTGCGATTGATCGGGTTCCATTTCCCACCATCGCAACGACAAAGAAGTTTATGCTTTTCCTTCCCACCGGGGAGACCCAGGAATTGAGCCTGCTTTTCTTAAATTACCTGCTAAGATCTAGGGGTTACCAGGTCATCTATTTAGGACAAAACATAACCCTGGATGACTTGAAAGATGCCTTTTGCGTCCAAAAACCAGCGTTTCTGTACACAATGATCTCAGAAACGTACTCGAATCAAAGCGTGGATGCTTATGTTTCAAACCTGGGAAAAACCTTCCCCCAAGCCAGAGTCCTGGTTTCGGGCTACCAGGTGGTGGCCCAAGGGGTCAGAAAGAGGGAAAATATTATACCCCTTGAGAGTCTTGATCAAACTCTGAATTTTTTGAATTCTCTCCGCGTGGAAAGTTGATTTTTCTTTCTTCCTTTGCATAGTTTTATTACACCCTAATTGAATTAGTATATGAAAAATGTATTCAGATTAACTTTTGCCGTTCTTGTATTCGGGCTGGCTTTCTCATCTTGCAAAAAAAACACTGGCGAAAAAGCCGTTACCGGAGAAGCTTCTGGTAAAGCTGCTGCCGCAGGAGAAACAATGTATAAGGTCAACCCTGCTGCAAGTCAGGTATTATGGACGGGCTCTAAACCAACAGGGCAGCACACAGGTACTATCCAGGTTGCCGAAGGTATGGTTGGACTCAATGGACAAAACCTGGTTAGCGGGAATTTTTCCTTAGATATGAATTCTCTTTCTGTTTCTGACTTACAACCAGGCCAGGGAAAGGAAAAACTGGAAAGTCATTTAAAGGGAACTGTTGATGGAAATAGAGATGACTTCTTTAATGTCACCAAATTTCCAAATGCTAGTTTCTCCATTACCAATGTCGGTCCTGCTACCGCTGGTGACCAAAATGCCAATGCAACTATTACGGGAGACCTTACAATTCGAGATGTAACTAAAAGTGTCACCTTCCCTGCTTATGTAGGTGCTATTGGGAATAAGTTTACTGCCGTAACCCCCAATTTTACCATCAATCGAACAGAATGGGGAGTCAATTTTAAGAGTAAGTCGATTTTTGACAATTTGAAAGATGACTTCATTAGTGACGATATTTCGCTTTCAATTAAGTTGGAGGCATCCAAATAAGCATAGCCTTTTCCAAAAAAAATCCTCAGTCGATGACTGGGGATTTTTTATTGCCTACAGGGATTTATATTTTGAACCTTGATGAGTGGGTTTCAACCAAAAAGACTGTTCGAAGTATTCGAATATCAGCTTCAATATTATCCTCAGAAAAATGCTATCTCTTTTTGGGATGGACAACAATGGGCAGTACGGTCTACTGCACAGTGCCTGGAGGATGTTAGGTCTCTGGCCTGGGGAATTCGCAAAGCCGGATGGCCGCTGGGCGAAAAGATCGGTCTATTAGCCCAGTCAGGAATGTATTCCTGGGTGGTCACTGATGCAGCTATTCAAATGGCGGGCTGCATCCCTGTTCCAATGCACGCCTCTTCGTCCGTTGCTCAGCTGGCCCACATTATTTCAGATTCTCAGATTTCCAGATGCTTTATCGGGGATGACCCTTCAGAACTATTGAAGGCAAGCGAAGCCGCTGGTGTTTCCCTTGAAACCTATTCTCTTCGGGATGGTCATGGGGAAACTCACTGGACAAACCTACAGGCTCCCCCGAACCAGGAAGAGCTAATATCCCTCAAGGAAATATCAGATAATATTGACCCCACATCTCTGGCTACCATTATTTACACCTCTGGTACTACGGGGAACCCAAAGGGGGTTATGCTGTCCCACCAAAATATTTTGAGCAACATCCTTTCAACCATTGTTTTGATACCTGTTAATGCAAACGATAGGGTGCTCAGCTATTTACCCCCAAGCCACATCTTTGAGAGGATGGTTCTCTACTCCTACCTGATGACTGGGGCCAGCATCTTTTTTGCCCGATCTGTGAATACCATTTTGGAAGATCTCCAGTATATAAAGCCCCACTATTTCACCTCTGTGCCGCGACTTTTAGAAAAAGTTTATGAACGCATCATTCAGGAAAGCTCGAAGGGCTTTGCACTAAAGCGAAGACTTGTCAAGTGGGCTGTTCGAGTGGGTGAACAATACCAAAATAAGAAGGGCATACTACACCGTATCCAAAGATTTATCGCAAACATTCTGGTTTACCGAGTGTGGAGAAACAGGATCGGGGGACATGTAAAAGGTGTGATCGTGGGAGCGGCAGCGCTACAACCCCGACTTGGAAGGCTTTTTTCCGCTGCAAGGATCAAAATCCGGGAAGGTTATGGGTTAACAGAGACATCTCCGGTGATCTCCTTTAATAGATTTGAACCAGGAGGAAATAAATTCGGAACCGTGGGAATACCAATACCAGGCATTGAACTACGGATTGCTTCAGAAGACGAGCACAAGGAGGGTGAAATTCAGGTTAGGGGCCCTGGTGTCATGCTTGGATATCACAATCTTCCTGAAAAGACCAAAGAAGTGATTGATG
The DNA here is from genome assembly GCA_013002475.1 of Saprospiraceae bacterium. GTDB lineage: Bacteria > Bacteroidota > Bacteroidia > Chitinophagales > Saprospiraceae > JABDJM01. The sequence goes on from JABDJM010000286.1 coordinate 5,154, forward strand.
AAGAGGGTTGGTTTTCAACAGGCGATACCGGCAGGTTAATTAATCGGAGATTCTTGCAAATTTCAGGTCGAAAAAAGGATATATTTAAAACTACAACTGGCAAATACGTTGCTCCGCTTCACGTCGAGAATACTCTTAAGGAGAACATTTACATCAGCCAGTGCATGGTCATTGGAGCCAACATGCCTTACCCTGGTGCTTTGATCATTCCAAACTTTGACCACCTACAAGTTTGGTGTGAAGAGCAAAAAGTTCATTGGACAGCCCCCCAATTTATGGTGATCAACCCCAGGGTGGTCCAGCTTTTTAAGGAGATCCTGGCCAAAATGAATCATCCCCTGAGCAAAGAAGAAAAGGTTAGGAGGTTTTATTTATTGCACGAAGAATGGTCTGCCCATACCTTAGAATATGGTCCGACACTCAAATTGATAAGACCTTTTATCAGAAATAAATATCAAAAACAGATCGAAGAACTTTTTGGGCCAAAGGGCCTTGAAGTTCCCAGGTCAGAATCTCAAAATAATGGAAGCGACCAAACTTTTTGATTTCATTTACCTCCAACAAGAACAGTTTCCCCAAGAAAAAAGCATTGGGTACTTCCATGAGGGGGAATGGCAATATTTTTCTACCGGTCAGATCATAGATATGGTCAATCAGGCCAGCAGAGGATTATTAAAACTCGGGCTGCAACCTGGCGATAAAGTGGCCCTTTGCGTATACAAGAATAGATTGGAGTGGGTAATCATGGATCTGGCGATTTTACAGATCGGTTGCATTGATGTCCCGGTATATCCAACTATTAGCCCCAGAGAATATGAATATATCTTTAATGATGCTGGTGTTAAATATGCGTTCGTTGGTGCCAATGATCTCTATGAAAAAGTGGACACAGCTAAAGCAAACATTCCCTCGCTAGTTGACATCTATACTTTCGATAAGCAAGAAGGCCGAAAACATTGGAAGGATATCTTTTCTGAGGAGGGCCAGGAGGAAGTAGAAAAACGAATGGAGGCCATTAACCCTGAAGATCTGGCTACGCTGATCTATACTTCTGGAACTACTGGCGATCCGAAAGGAGTCATGCTCTCTCATAAAAATATCGTTAGCAATGTAGCCGCTGTAAAGGAGTTGATCCCCATGGGTACTGGGTCCATTGCCCTGAGCTTTCTTCCGCTCTGTCATATTTTTGAAAGAGCTGCTTCCTACGCATATTATTCTCTGGGAATAAATATTGTTTTCACAGGAACCGATAACCTTGGCGGAGATGATGGAGACCTAAGGACGATCAGGCCGCACTTTTTCACCACTGTCCCCCGCTTATTGGAAAAGGTTTATGAAAAGATATTCAATAAAGGGATGGCCCTTACCGGAGTTAAAAAGAAACTCTTCTTCTGGGCTCTTTCAATGACCGAAGATTATAAATACGGTAAGAAGTACGGAGGACTTTCCGGGCTTAAGTTCAAAATCGCAAACAAGTTGATTTTTAGCAAGTGGCGGGAGGCCCTTGGGGGCCGGGTAGTAGGAATACTGACCGGGGCAGCACCTTGTCCCGTAAAAATGGCTCAGGTCTTTTCGGCGGCCGGAATACCTATCCGTGAAGGATATGGGCTGACAGAAACTTCACCTGGTTTAGCGATCAACCGATTCAACGCTTCAGATGCATTATTGGGCACTGTTGGGCCAGCACTCACTGGTGTGGAACTTTTGATCGATGAGTCCGATGGTGGTTACGCCCCGGGTGAGGGAGAGATCCTCGCCGCAGGCGATAATATCATGATGGGCTATTATAATAAGCCTGAAAAAACTGCTCAGGTCTTCAAGGAAATCGATGGCAAAAGATGGTTTTGCACGGGGGACATTGGGACCATAGTTCCTGCTCACGGAAAACAATTCCTTAAGATCACAGACAGAAAAAAGGAGCTTTTAAAAACTTCCGGAGGGAAGTATGTTGCTCCAGCACCGATTGAATCCAAACTCAAAGAAAGTTTTCTGGTCGAGCAGGTTATGGTTATAGGGGATAAACAAAAGTTTGTCTCTGCATTGATCGTTCCAGCAAAAGAAGCGCTTGTGAACTGGTGCAAAAATAAAGGGATCTCAGCTGATGATCTTTCGTCAATACTGGACACTCCCCAAATTCAAAAGAAATTTCAGGAGGTCGTTGACTCCTGTAATCCAAGCTTTAGCCATGTCGAGCAGATCAAAAAATTCCGCCTTTTGGATACTGATTGGGAGCCATTCAAAGAAGATGGATCTGAAGCTGAGCTCACTCCCACACTTAAGCTAAAACGTAGAGTGATCCGCAACAAGTTTGCAAAAGAGATCCAAGGGATCTACGAAAGCTGATGATGTAGGGTTGGGGTGAATCCATTTTTGTCTAACTTTGACAAGGATTCAGAAACCATGAACAAGTTTTTCCTGTTTTGCCTTTGTATTCTCCTTCTGGGATGCAAAAGGGAGTCTGATCTCCCTCCTCTTCGCCCTGATGAAATCAGTGCAGCTCAAAGAGAGATTCTTGGTTTAAGAATACAAACCAAGGTCAAACAGAATCCGGATTTCCCAGTAAGAGATATTCAATCTCAACAGGATTCCATCTTGTACGCATACATCCAGTGGCAATACGATCAGGCTAGCAGGGATTTTCATTTTAACATTCAGGCAACTCCAGATCAGCAATGGAATCCCAGCCGGGTATGGCAGATCTTTATCCTGGAACTGGCAGAACCTCTTTCCCTAAGTTTACCCGGAGGTGATCTTTACATTTCTGAAGGGATGCTTAATTTATTGGTTGGGGCGGATCAACTATATGCCATGCTTTGCCTGGAAGCAGCCAGAATGCATACTCGACAGAACTTATATAAGCTGGTAGAAGAAGTCGGAACAATAGCCGTTTTAGAAGTTATTGAAAGAGGAATATTTCCCCCTGAAAAATCATTGATGGAAATACTGATAAGCAGCGAGTTTGACCCTGACCTACTGGTAAATATAGATATACAAGCCCTGGCCCAAATTTGCAGAAGTTCAATTTTTAATCCTGCGGCCCTTGCAGAGTCCGAGAACCTTCTTCGCGAATCACAGGCAAATTGGATCAACAGAAAATCGTACAGTGGCAGAACTCAAAAAATCATTGAGGAAATTGGAGGTGGACTATCTGGCTGTGGTTTGAGGGGAGATTTGGGAGATTATAAGAAGTTTGTGCTGGACAATCTCTAGCGCCCCATATGGACTAGCAGCACCGAAATATCTGCCGGCGAAACGCCGCTTATCCTGCTTGCCTGCCCGATTGACCGCGGCTTTATCTGAGTAAGTTTTTCACGGGCTTCTGCAGAAAGACCACCAAGGCCATGATAGTTGAAATCCTCTTTAAGGGCTACAGATTCAAGACGATTCATTTTATCAACCATCTCCTGTTCTTTTTTGATATAGCCGGAATACTTCATATTGATTTCAGCAAGTGTCTGGCTTTCTTCCCCAAAAGGTTCTAATGCTTCCTTTAGCCGGGGCAGAGTGT
>JABDJM010000307.1 GCA_013002475.1 Saprospiraceae bacterium
TAAGCATCTTTCCAGCTAATCCACGTCCCCGGGCTTTTGGACTTACCCACATACAAGTAAGCCAGCCTGCGTCGATTTTATCATTCACCCTTACAGGCATAGCTCCCAAATACCCGATTAGTTCAGCAGACTCTTCAACCAGAATCAATAGCGTATGCTTTTCCTCAACCTTGGGATTTGACCAATGCGAACGTGCACGGTGGACTGTTATCGGAAGGATCGGTAATCTATCGAAATCCTTTGATTCGACATACTCTTTAAGATCAGCCTTATTAAGGAATTTGAATTCCATCATTCTCTGGTCAAGGTGTTTTTGCCAAACAGGGCCTTAAAGTTATAATACAGCATTTCTCCCTTAAGAATTTCTTCTGCCGAAAGGCGGCCTACCTCCATGGGAATCCTTTGATGGTGAAAATCGACGCTATCATACTTCAAGCCTGCTCCACCAAAAGTCATTTCTGCGATTTCTTCTCTTTGTACTTGTTCAAAAAATGTATTACTAACCTGAAAGTCGGTAAATGGAAATGCAAAATATCGGTAGGGAAGAGAAAATTTTTCAACTACCCAATCCACAGAATCTTTTGTTTGTCTTATCTGCTCCACTTGCTCCAGGAATCTATACTCCGGATGATCCAAACTATGGGCACCAAAAGTAAACCCCTTTGCAATAAGCGACCGTATTTGCATCTCATCGAGATAGGGCCTTTTCTTCTCCAGGTAATCAGAGAAAGAAAGCTCTAATTTCTGAGCAACAAAATCCAATACTTGTCTTCGATCATAGCCAAGGTTCAGAAGTGATGCTTCAAAGGATCCTTTTACATTTAAATCCCCAACCCAGGAATTCCAATCCTGGACCTCAGGTTGAATCCTATTTCCCAAAACATGATCTACCAGCAAGCTGGCTTTGTATCGAAAAAACAATCCCTTGTTTCCGACGAATTCCGGGTTTAGAAAACAAGTGGCTGGAACTCCCTTCTCCAGAAGGATCGGGGAAATAACATCCGAGAATTCCCTTAAGCCATCATCGAATGAAAGGATGAAGAAAGGCTTCCCATTTTTTTGTTTGATCCCGGGCTTGAAGTCTTTGATGTCCAATGGGACAAAATGCTCAAGTATGAAATCAAGATCCTTTTTAAATGATCCTATTGACTTGACCGGGTACAAGTGTTGAATATGTGGAGGAGTATGATCTGCCACGGTATGATAAAAGACATGGACCAGCGGAATGTCTTTTCGGGAGAATAGACTTTTTCCGGGGATGACCTTTGTAAAAAAGGAGCTAAGCTGTAGGAAGTTTTCTCTGTAACCAGCCATGGCTGCACAAAATAGCTATCTTAAAACAGATGCTGTTTTTACTACCAGCAAGGCCATTTCGTTTACAATCAAAATCATTCAATGCGAATTATTAATAGGATCTTGCTTGGTTTTGGTATCCTTCTTTTCATAGGGGCCTTACTGGTATTCCGACCAGTACCCATTGTCAAGGAAGAAAAGGCACTAACAAAACTTGGGACCGTCGAAAGAATTTATGAAGGAGGAGTCAAGGATGTGGTTTTTAGGTTGGAAGGAGACCCTACCCGTTACTACATAAACAGGGGTCTGGAAAATGATCTGAATCTGGAAACTTTAAGAGCTGATCTACTTGGAAAAAACGTCACTATTAAATACCCAAAATACTGGACTCCTCTCGATCCGAAAAACTGCATTCGGCATCTCTCCAAACTTGAATTTGAAGGGAGGGTAATATTCAATGAGTTGAAATAGTTCACATTGATTTTTTGTCTAATCTGTTATCTACCCATTTTATTTAATCCTTTCAGGAATGCTGTCAATAATGGTTCAGAATCTCTCTTCCTGAGCACAGATCAACATAAATCAATTATTTTGTGTTACCGTTTTAGAACTCCGAAAACATGCCAAGGCTTTGCTTTTCCATATTGTTTTTTGCTTTCGCCGCTAGTCTGCAGCTTCATGCCCAAATTACCCAGGTTGATCTTTTTGAGTTTCCCGAGAATCAAGAATTATTTCCTCGGAATATTGCGACCAATGAAGCCAATGTACGCATAAGCGGGAT
>JABDJM010000345.1 GCA_013002475.1 Saprospiraceae bacterium
ATCCTGACCATTCAAAGCAATACAGTCAATGTCTCGCTGATATAGCCTATGAAAAGAAAGGCATCGCAGGGTATGCGATGATGCTCTTTAGCTCCACATCCTCTCGAAAAAACTACCACTTCAATCAGAATGCCTTTGAAAAGATGCGTAATGAGAGCAGCTTTTCTATGGCATTTAACTCCCGCTGCAACTAGACTAGCTAACTAGAATGCCTCCCTTTTTCTTTACCTTTGGGCTTCTTATACAGAAACATGGATAGACTAGCCCAACATATTGAAGCATTGGTTTTCGCCAGCGACCAACCCATTACGAGGAAGGAGATAAAATCAGTTTTGGAGGAAACCTTCAAACAAAAATTCAAGAAGCAAGAACTTGAAACAGCCCTCCTGGGGGCTAAGGAGAAATTCCAAACGGATAATTTTGCGATCGAGTTGGTTGAAATCGCCGGAGGATTCCAATTTCTCTCAAAACCAGCCTTTCACAATTCTATTGGTACCTACTTGAAACAAACAACCAAGAAAAGGTTGTCCACTGCGGCATTGGAAACGCTTTCCATAATTGCTTATAAGCAACCATGCACCAAAGCAGAACTGGAAAGGATCCGGGGCGTGAACTGTGATTATTCCGTTGAAAAATTATTGGAAAAGGATCTTGTGGAGATCCTGGGGCGAAGGGACGGTCCTGGCCGCCCACTGGAATATGGGACGAGCCAAAAGTTTATGGATTATTTTGGATTGAAGTCCCTGGAGGAAATGCCCAAGCTTAAGGAATTTGGAAGTCCGGATAATACGGTTGGGGAAGCCGCTCCGGTTGAGGAAAGCCTTCCACAGGAAGCAGAGGCCAGTAACGGATGGGGCGAGGTATCCAGAGATGCTGTTCATACGGCAATTTCCATTTCCACGATCTTCAACTAAAAACTAACCTGCACAAAAGTTTGTTGGGTTAAAAAAGGATTATGTCTTCAGAAGGTCCATTGGTAAACCGGGTAGCAAATAGTGGCTTGATCAACCTCAACCTTGAGGATCATTTCCCTACAGTAGATATTATAAGTTTTGATCTAAAGGATCATCTTTTCCAAGGTCTGATCCTCAAGGAAAAGGACTTTAGGTCTTCTCTAAAAGAATTGGATTGGACTTCCTATGATGATAAGGTGCTACTAGTATTTTGCAGCACAGATGCCATTATTCCAGTTTGGGCCTATATGCTTGTCGCTGCCTATGCTGCTCCTCACGCCCAACAAGTATACCAAGGAAATCAGGAGAGTTTTTTACGGGACCATTATCGAAATGTAATCCAAACAATCGATGCTAGCGAATTTGAAGGAAAACGGATCGTAATCAAAGGCTGCTCAAATAAACCCGTTCCACCTGCCGCCTACCTCGAATTAACCAGGAAATTACAGCCTTATGCTCAATCCATCATGTATGGAGAACCCTGTTCTACTGTGCCTATTTTCAAGCGTCCACGCAAAATAAACCGCGATTAAGGGTAGTTAAAGCACTGAACTCTCCCAATTTACTTCTTGCGGTTGCCAACACATCCTTGTATTTTTACGTATTGCCTTAAAAGCTTATAAATCCAGCTATGAAAACTTTTTCCGCTTACACCTTCATTTTGGGCCTGTTTTTTACCTACGCTCTTTTCACTTCCGGCACCGAAAAATCTAACGAATCCACCACCACGACCCTAGAGGAACATAGACTTCCTCAAGAGATCAGGGCGGTATCATTGTCAAATCGTTCTTTTGATTTTGCTGGCGAGGCTCTCCCGATGGAGAATTTCGACGTTAGGGAAAGACTTGAAAGGGAACTATTAAGGAATAGTTATTACCATTCCAATACCCTTTTGCTTGTGAAGCGGATGAAACGATTCTTCCCGGTAATTGAGCCGATGCTTGCAGAGGCCGGTCTTCCCGATGATTTAAAATACCTGGCTGTTATCGAAAGTGATCTTACCAATGCCCGGAGCCCGGCCGGAGCAAAAGGAATCTGGCAATTTATGAAAGGTACTGGGCAGGATTACAAACTGGAGATCAATCGCGAAGTGGACGAGCGTTACCATTTGGAAAAAGCCACCAAAGCCGCTTGCAAATACTTGAAAAGATATCATACAAAATTTGGGTCCTGGGCTCTTACAGCTGCAGCTTACAATATGGGACCAACCGGAATACAAAGGGAGATCAATAGTCAGGGCTTTCATTCCTACTATGACCTTAATTTGAATCAGGAGACTGGCCGTTATGTTTTTCGGATCGTAGCGATAAAAGAGATCCTCCGCGATCCTGCCGCTTATGGCTTTCATGTTGAGGCAGATGAAGCTTACCACCCTCTGGATGACTACAACGTTGTTACAGTTACCAAGTCCATTCCTAAGCTTGGTGAATTCGCTAAGAAGTATGGAATAACCTATCGAATGTTGAAAGTATATAACCCCTGGTTAGTTTCAGGGAGTTTGACCATCAGTCCCGGGAATTCTTATGAAATAAAAGTCCCAAAGCAATAAATCAAAAAAGCCCCGACGTGTTGGGGCTTTTTTGATTAGGTAATAATTTTCGAGATCCTACCTCATCCCAATTTTCTTTCCATACTCCGCATCAAAGGTTTCTAAACCACATTCCAGAAATTCAAGATAACCCTTAATGCCTTCCTTATAACCTCGCGGTGCAGCAAGGACCTTTTCATCGGGCGCCATCATCACATATAACGGCTGAGAATTCTGTTCAAAATTTACAATCTGAAAATCCGCCCATCGGTTCCCCACATTTCGAAGACGGTCCTGAGTATTTTTAGAAACCAGGATCTGTTCTAATTTTTCCCGGTCATCCACGTACAAGGATATTAGCACGAACTCCTGATCCAGTTTTTCCCACACCCTGTCGTCTATCCAGATATGCTCTTCCGTTTTTCGACAATTCACACATCCGTATCCGGTAAAATCCAATAGAACAGGCAGGTTGTTTTTTTGTGCGTAGGAAAGACCTTCATAATAATCCTTAAAACAATTCAGATTATTAGCACACTTGGAATAGGTCAGATATTCTTGCTTCAAGTCTGAATCCAGTATTGGCTCAGGCTTCAGGTAATTATAGATCGCAGGTGGAGCCAAACCACTCATCATGCTCAAAGAATTGTATTGCTGTGTTTTTGGGTTTGTGAAAAAGCCAGTGACCAGATAAATCCCAAAACCAAGGAATGCAAGCGCGAATGTTCCGCGAACAGGGGATAATTTTCTTAAAGGGCTATCATGTGGAAACCTGATAAGACCAAATAGGTAGGCTGCTGTTGCAAGGGCGATTATTACCCAAAGTGCAAGGAAGAGTTCATACTTAAGGATTCCCCAATGCATCGTCATATCAGCAACGGACAAAAACTTAAGTGCCAAGGCCAGCTCGACGAATCCCAGGACAACCTTTACAGAGGTCATCCAGCTTCCTGATTTGGGAAGGCTGTTTAACCAGGCCGGGAAAGCGGCAAATAGACCAAAGGGCAAAGCTAATGCAGCAGAAAATCCAAGCATAACGATCGCAGGACCGGCCGGGTTACTAGCCGCAGTAACAAGGGCAGAGCCAATGATTGGACCTGTACAACTAAAACTAACTATGGATAGGGTCCCTGCCATAAAGAAGGTTCCCAAAAAGCCCCCCTTCTCCGCCATAGCATCAGACTTGTTAGCCCAACTAGCTGGTAAGGTGATCTCAAAGTATCCAAAAAATGAAATGGCAAACACAACAAACAAAACAAAGAACAGCACATTAGCGATCCAGTTTGTGGACAGGGCATTCAAGGCTGTAGGACCAAAAATTCCATTGATCAACATTCCGAGGCCTACGTAAATC
>JABDJM010000519.1 GCA_013002475.1 Saprospiraceae bacterium
ACTTTGTTTTGATTGCAAGTAGATCTCCATCTTGTTCCCAAGGAAATTTCCTTGTTGGACCTGGCTCCCAAGTACGTTGAATAATTCATATCTATCCCAGTCCAATCCGGTTTCTACAAGTAAAATATCCTTTACCGGATTCGGGTAAACTTTTAAATCAGGATCTTCAAGGATTTCCTCCGTTCCATCAATGAAATCCAGATCACTTAAATTTCGAGGAAGGATTTGATATCCCTCTGAGTGCGGAGCTGTATTGTCAAATTGTCCACCAATCCCTGTTAGATTGAAATTCATGGTCGGAACAGGTTCATTAAATAGATCAATGTCTGCATCCACCCGCATATCATACTCAAAACTACCGTCAGTGACAGTCACGTTAAAACCAGATCCACTTGGATCCCAATCGGCAGGGTCTACGATGCTTAATCCCTCAATTAGAATCAGCTTAGATTCAGTACCCTCATCAAGAGCTGTAACTATTTCCGGAGCGTGAAGCATGTTCCCTGAGCTATTCAATTGGATCGCTTCGGCATTGATCTGTGTCAGTCCAAAGAAGAAACCAACCTCTCCCTGCACAGTTATCTCGTCTCCTTCCTGCAGCGTATATCCGAGGTCACCTGTATTATTGAACACCCCGATCCCAGCGTTTGGATCCGCGGGATCAATAATCGTAAACTGAAGTCCCGAAGGTCTTAGGTTTTCCCCATAGACAATTCCAACTACCTCGCACTTCTGTCCAATTGAATCAGGAATACCATCGATATCAATGGTACTTACTGTAGCAATGGAATATGGTGGATATTCCGGAGGACAAATGACATTAACCAATACCTGTCCAGTGTCGCATAACATATCAACACAAACCTCATAAGTGAATGAATCAAGCCCACAGACATCCTGAAATGGGTTGTAGGTAATGGTCGAGTCTGCTTCGATCACCGCCATTCCGTTTACGGGATTATCAAGGATCATAAAACTGGTAACCGCTCCTGGAAGAAAATCATTGCCCAGGACACTTTCGTTAGCAGAACCATTTATTTCCAACGTGAATTGATCCTGGTTAGCTACAGGAACTGACCCACCTTGTTCGATAATATCTGTGTTAAACCTTGGAAAGATTTGATAGCCTTCATCATAGGGCGAACTAGTATCAAATTGAGAACCAATGCCAATGATATTAAAGGCAGTCAATGGCGCAGGCCGGTTAGCAACTTCAGAGTCACTATCCACCCGGATCGCAAACATGTTGGTTCCATCGGTGGCCATAGCTGTAAAACTTGATCCCGTTCCAAGCCAGTCGGCTGGTGTCACCAGGGTCAAATCATTTATTTGGATAAACTCTCCCTCCGTGGATTCGTCCAATGTGGTAATTAGGGCAGGAGTATTAAGTGGATTCCCTGAGCTAAGGACTTCGAGATTAACTGCGACGATCTGAGTTTGACCGTTGTTTTGGGAAACAGTTCCCTGAACTTTTACCTGATCACCTTCCGTCACTGTGTAAGGAACTGATGAGTCGGCAAAGACATTGATTCCCCCTGTGGCATCTATTACATAGAAGGATGCGGAACTTGCAGAGCCTACAAAATCAATTCCATGAACGATTCCGGTAATCTCTGCGGTAACATTTATGCTGTCCGGAAGTCCGGATGCATCCACTGTGGATATAGTAGCAATATCATATGCTGTATACACAGGACCCATGGGTTCGTTTACCGTTATGGTTCCTGTCATCCCTGACCCGACATGCGGATTACATTGATAATTGTACTGCCCTGCAATATTAAATGTGTGCGTGAATTCCCAGTTATTTGCCACGGCCCCGGAAGTAAATCCTTCAGGGTTTGCGGGGTAAGTAGTTTGGGAACCATTGACATTGTGTCCAACTCCTGTTTCGTTGACCCATAGAACAGTTTCACCTTGCTCGATGGTTAGGTCAGCAGGCTGAAATGTAAGACCCGCTATAGTTACAGTATGGTCAGGGGTAACAGCCATATCATAGGTTGCGATCGGAACCGGATTGGCGGCAGTTGCATTACTGCTTTCTCCATCCAGAGCATTAATACCGGAAAAGGTCCAGTTTGAAAGAGTGAAGGTTAAACCATCTGGCCCGGATCCGGGAACGCGGGCAGCCCAGCCATCCAGGTACTCCCAAGCTGAGCCTGTACCATCTAATAGGACATCCCCAAAAACATCCACGACAGACCCATCTTTGTATAGCTCAACAGCATCATCACCATTGATGTTGGCGATGCCATCAATGTAGTCAGCACTAAAACCATAAAAAGTATTAAATGCAGCATCGTCAGGAGTTACATAAATGTAGGTTCCAGAGGTTATTGCTCCTGTAGGGAAGTTGTATTCCAATCCATCCGATCCACCACCATTGTTAGCCACACCTAATCCATAGATGCTCAGGTCCGCGATATCTGCTGTTGCATATATCTCTACTCCCTTAGGAAGTCCACCCGGAAGTGGTCCGTCAAAAACTGCCGTTAAAACAAGATCGGATTGCCCAAATGCTGTCAAACTGATCAGGGAAAAGGCAAGTGCGTAAAGGCTCTTCATGTGTGTTTATTTTTTGTTTAAAAGTCCAAAAATGGATATCGGAATTCGACAGATTATAATTGAAATTATCTTGGTTCTAAAAATAATTCGGCTACCATACATCGCACACTTCCACCCCCGTATTTTTCAATCGTAGGGATGTTGAATGGAAGAAGCTTTGCATAGCGCTCTATTATTTTCTTTTGGTCATCTCTGAGTTCCTCGAAAGCAGACTGGCTCAACAAAAGGTAGAGATCACCGAATTTGTTTTCTACTTCCAGGACATTGCCGGCAAAACCCATCATCTGATCCAGGCTTATCTCCACGATATCCATTTCGGTATTTCGAAAAGATTCAACAAGCTGTCTTCTTTGAGAAGGGTTTTTGATTGCCTCCAGGCATATTACCACATAGTTAGTCCCAAGGCCCATTAGTACATTGGTATGATAAATGGCCTGGCCTTTTTCATCTGTTGCCTGAAAAATAATGGGCTTATAACCACTCACTTTTGCCCATTGAAGTAGTAGCTTTTCATGTGTTCTTGGTGAAGTACAGGCATACACAATTTTGTTTACCCTATCAAGGATCATACTCCCTGTACCTTCCAGAAATATTTCATCATCCGCTTTATCTGAAAAGTCAAAGACGGCGTTAACGGAAAATCGTTCACCTAATTCATCCAGAATATTCGGACGATACTCCAATCGTCTTGCCGGACTTTCCATAGGATAGGTATAAATGGTCCCGCCCGTCTGGGTGGAGATCCAATTATTTGGAAACACAGCATCTGGCTTTTCTGGCTCTTTGCTATCCTGGATCACCGTAACATCAACATGGTGGTCTCTGAGGGATTCAACCATTTGGTCAAACTCCTTTATAGCTTTCTCGCTAATCTCTTGCTTGTCAGCGGCTTGATCGTCTTTCTGAAAAGCATTGGACGAAGCTGTTTCAGGATTAAACCCAAAACTGGCAGGCCGGACCATTAATATCCGGGATGTGGTCTGTCGATTTGCTGTAAATATCATGTCGTAGAGGCTGCTTCAAAGGTAATTCAAATGTCTGATTGTGCCATATGGAAGTCGGTGAAAACCATATTGGTATAATATTTGATATTTTTTAATATGATCTTTCAGGGCTATGCCCAAAAAACGAACTATGAAACACAAACCTTTGATATTCAGTGCACTAATCCTATTAGTCAGTTTAGGATCTTTTCTTCTAATTGATTTTTCCAAATCCACGGGTGGAGGACCTATTACAAGTTTTCTCACCGCAGATATTGATACAAATCCAAAAGAAAATTTCAAAATTTCAAACCCCACCGGGAATAGTTTGAGAGATGCCGTCCGGGTCGTTGAAAAAGATTCAAGGACAAAAGGCGAATTCTCGAGTCTTTCTCTTCTCGAAAGGGCTATTGAAGACAAGAGATCACACTTTCAGTTTCTCGCCAAATCAAAGGTCAACTTCACTCATTCAGATACCCCTGTCACAAAAGTGATTTCTATACTAATTGAAGAAACCCCTAAGGGCCCATATTATTCTTTGGAGGTCGGGGCTAACCCATAATCTATTGCCATGAGTAAAATAGTATTAAGTGTTTTGACAATTGCGGTTGTACTAGGTATTTCCGCAGTAAGCCTCAAGCAATTTGAGATTGGCAAAAAGTCGAATTTAGCCATAGAAAGTCAATCTCTTAAGATTGAAGAGTTAGAGCAGAATCTCTTTGACCATGATGAAGAATTGGCCTTGATGGAGGAGGAGATCTTTATGCTTGAGGAGCAGTTGAAATGGACTCAGGATAGTCTAAAACGATCTCAACAAGCGTATGAGGTTTTGGAAAAGAAATACGAAAATCAGGAATTGAGACTGAAGAAAATGCAGGGGCGCTATGCTACTCTGAAATACAAATATTCCAAGCTTCAGGCCACCATTAAACATGCTTCCGCTGCAAACCAGGTAGAGGTGGCTCAGGTAACCGAACTTAAAGAAAAGAAAAGGGAAGTGTTGCAGGAAATGGTCGCCATTAAAAAGGAATTAAACAAAGAAACCGTCCAGCCCTCTGAAGCTCCTGTTAAGGAAAAGCCGATCACCCGCGCCATTTCTTATGAAGTGACCAAGGGTGTTGCAAATTTTGATGACCGGGTATTGGTGACTGAGGCAAATCTTAAAAGTCTGTCTTTGCGAAAAAAGAGGTTTGGGAAAAACCTTAGTAAAATTGGACAGAGAGCCGATTGGAAATATACCGTGTTCACAGTGACTCTGGAAAATGAAGTTCCGGAAATTCTGTTTGGTCAAAAATTCAAAGCCAAGGTTATTAATATGGATTCAGGCCAGGTCCTTTCCTATGTGGAAAGCAACCCTAACTTCCCAAACAGTGCCTTAGACTCCAAAGGAATTGGATTTGACTTTGATGGAAACCCGGTTGATCTTGTCTATTATAATGGTGACATAAAACATGGCCAAAACTATGTAATGGTATTATACCATGTAGATTCCCGGGGCGTTGAAAGGAAATTAGCTTCTGCAAACTTTCCAATCGTAAGAAAAGGAAAAGCCTTAAATCAATAACTCAGCGGGCCGATCACCACTTTTCCGAAAGTGGTTTTTACTTTGAAACTGCCCTGAGCAGACGGTGTCTGAAGATTGATTTGCTTTAAATCACTTGCCAGTTCTGTTCTCTTGAAGTTCAACTCATTCGGCAGGTCAAGTTCGGTTAGACCGGCTAGAATTTCATAATTGAACAAACCTACAGCCGGGTTCACAAAATAAATCTCAGACTGGTCGGAAATGATGTCAAAATCTGCAAAACTGTTTGAGGCTTCTATTTTAAGGACTCCCTGAGAAAGATTCATCTTCCAGGTTCCTGAAACCTTTGCAAAATCCATATCAGTCCAGGCAGATTTTATGTTCACCTTTCCGGAGATCGTCCTTCCTTTAATATCTCCAAATACAGTTTCAATATCTATGGAACCATTCAGATTGGTCAGTTGAAGATCACAATAGGAGGCATTAACAACTAATGCTTTATTCAAGCCTCTGATTTGAGCTGTCCCAAATATATTGTCCAGGTTGACAGGACAACTTTCAGGAAGAATAATAGTGTATTTGGCTTGCAGCCTGGAGGCCAGTTTTTCATTCTCGGGGATCACATTCTTTATCAGAATGGTTGTACCCTTTTTTTCGAGCTGATAGCTCATCTTTTTTAGGTCTGCTTCGGCTTGGGCTTTATCAGGGTGAGATGCCACCAGATCCAGGTATACAGCAATCCTGTTTTTGTCCCAGGTTGAAAGATAGACATCGGCCTTTTCTCCCTGGATCTTCACCTCTGATCCTAATTCAAAGGGAATGGACTTTTGGACAGATTTCGTTACTACCTCCAACAGTTCCTGACCGAAAGCCGAAGAAAACCCGCCAAGAAAAAAGATGATTACCAAGTATTTTTTCATTCCAGATTATTTAGACCTAAATCTCAGCCGCCAATTGTCGGACTAGTCGATTTCTTTTCAAAAACATTTTTGTTAACTGAGACCTCATTTGTTCATTCAGGCCATGATCCTTTCCTGCATTTTCTATGAGGAGGATATTTTCATTCAGCATATCAAGGCTATTGGTAACAGCCAGGACCTTCGGATCCTCCAAGGTAAAGCTCTGCTTTCGGGCTTCTTTCATCACCAGAGTCAGGTGCCGCGAAGCTTCCGGGGAATCCCCTTTCCAAACAACCGGCTGCATATTTAGCTTTTCATGATGAATAGATTCCGCAAATTGAATTGGTTCATCCTTTGTAAAGTTGACAACCATAAAAACCAATAAGAGGAATCCTGCAGCTATACCGGAAATTCTGAGAAATCGCATTCTTCGGATCCCACCAGAACTGCGTACTAAGGATTTTTCTACTCCGCTCCACACAAACTCAGGAGCACTATGAGTGGGAAGCCCATCAATGGCCTGTCTAAGGGTTTCAACATTTTTTTCCTGATCCAAAGCCATTTGGATTTTCTCCCAGGTCTTATCAGGAGCCTTGTATTCAGGGAGACCCTGAATACCCTTCTTTAGCTTGATTCTATTTTTTTCTGCTTTTGACATTCTATCTGTATTTGTCCAGGGAGGCCCTTAATTTCTTTTTTGCATAGAACAGTTGAGATTTTGAAGTCCCAACCGATATTTTGAGAGCCTCGGCAACCTCTTTATGGCTATAGCCTTCAACTTCGATCATCACAAAAACGGTACGATATCCATCGGGCAATGCCAAAATGGCTTTTTCAAGATATTCGGCCTCAAGGAAATCACCCCAGTCTACCATTTCACCAGTGATGGTTTCATCCAGTTCTTCGAAGGGCTTCAATTTGCGCAGCTTCTTCAGCGCTGCCCTGACTACGATTCTTTTTATCCAGGCACCCAGTGTGGACTCTGCTCTGAATCCTTTTAAACCTCGAAAAATATTTATGAAGGCATCCTGGAGGGCGTCTGCAGCCAGATCAAAATCCTTAGTGATCCTGTATGCCACTGTGAACATAGCGTCCTTATACTTGTCGTATAAGAGTTTTTGTGCCAATCGATCTTCCGCAAGACATGCTTGGACTAGTTCGCTTTCCGTCATTTTGGTACCTGTTCCGGCCATGGTATCAGACTGATATTCTAAGGAGATGCAAAATTGATCTTTGGTTGTATAACGCTATAAGGCTATGAAAATTGATAGAGCCAGCCCCAGGAATATGGCCAACAGCTTTTTGAGCGGGATTTCATGGTGGCCGGATTTATCCATTTCAAAAAGGATAGTCGTGGCTATATGTAAAAAGGACCCGAGCACCAGGGCAAAAATAATCTGAACGACACCTGGCCTGGAGAAGAACTTTACCAAACCTGACTCAGCTAAAAGACCACCTAAAGGGGAAGCCAGGGCAAATAATACAAGGCATACCATGACCATCCGCTTATGAAACCCAGAATACAAAAGAACCATTACCAGAGCAAAAGCTGCAGGAAGTTTATGAAGTAGTATTCCAAGGTAGAAGGCCATGTTGAAATCAGAGGCATGATCAGATTCTCCCAGGTGATGGTGATGATGCTCTAGCCCAAGAGGCAAACCTTCCAAAAAGGCATGTAAGAATAATCCCAGAAGTATTTGAAAACCAAAACTCAAAGGCGCTTTAGCTCTTGCATGTATGTGGGCATGCTCCACCCCTTTTGATAAGAATTCCAAAACAAGCTGGAGCAAAAAACCCCCAAGTACCCATATTCCAATTCCTTTTACCTGACTTGAAAATACTTCCGGCATTAGATGAAGCACACAAATGCCCAGCAGATAAGCCCCACTAAAGGAAAGTAAAGTTGAAAGGTGTGCTGGCTTTGGCTTATTGAAATAGAAGCCGATACCTCCTCCCAGAAGCACGATCAGAAACAACACCAGATAACTTATGAATCCCAAAATTCAGTTCTATTTTGTCAATTGGAGATCTGTTCTTTTTGCCAAGCGAAGATACAACC
>JABDJM010000386.1 GCA_013002475.1 Saprospiraceae bacterium
GGTTTAGGTCATTCAAATAATTCCTTATGTTTTTTCCCATAGGAGATGATCAGGTAAAGGGCGGATTTAGACCATATGTCAGCTATGGGTTTATAGTTATCAATGTGGCGATCTTTGCCCTGCAATACACTCAACCTGGTGCATTGATCTGCGAGTTTGCCGCCATTCCTGACAACATCATCTCGGGCAACTCTACCTTTACCTTGATTACATCCATGTTCATGCATGGTTCGGTAATGCACCTTGTAGGGAATATGCTTTTCCTCTGGGTATTTGCCGACAACATTGAAGCAACGATCGGAAGCTTCAAGTTTATCATTTTTTATTTGTTGGGTGGATTTGCGGCTTCCGCTGCTCACATATATTTTAGTCTGGGACCTGACCTGGCTGGTTGCTGTGCTCCTTGTATCCAGGAATGTGCACAGACGGCAACTGTTTGTGCAGGGACAGTTCCAAGTTTAGGAGCGAGCGGCGCTATCGCCGCAGTGCTTGGCGCTTACCTTGTCATGTTCCCGAAATCCAAGGTGAAAGTTTTAGTACTAATATTTTTCACTGCCTTTTCCGTGCCTGCCTTTCTTTTTCTGGGTATCTGGATTGCCCAGCAACTGATTTCAGGGATAGCAGCCCTTGGGCCGATGGCCAGCAGTGGGGGCGTTGCCTGGTGGGCCCACATCGGAGGCTTTGTATTTGGTGTCCTTGTAGGAGGGATCCTTCGCTTTTGGGGAAGAAAGGCTCACGTTGTTTCCTCCCGGAAAAAGGGCGGCGGAGGCTTGGTTTAGGCTATACAGGACCAAAGACATTTTTAGTATAAAGGATTACCTTTGCTGCTTAATTAATCCAAGCTCCAATTTTTTTGCATGTCCGCTGAAGTTTTTGAAAAAGTCAAACAAGTAGAGGAGGAGATCAACCTGGCGAACCCAGGGGATGAGGCTTCGGTCGAGGCCTTTCGAATTCGTTTTTTAGGATCCAAGAACATCCTGAAACCCTTATTCGGAGAAATCCGGAATGTAGAACCCGCCAGAAAAAAGGAGTTTGGTCAGTTGGTCAACTCCGTCAAGCAGCTGGCAGAGACCAAATACCAAAACCTTAAGGAGGCTTCACAAAATGAAGCTGCTTCCAAAAAGCAGGAAGGTATGGACCTCAGTGCCCCTGGCATCCCTCTTAGATTGGGATCCAGGCATCCGATCTCCATTACCATGGATAGGATCATCGGGATCTTTGAAAAAATCGGATTTGGCGTTGCACAGGAAAGGGAAATCGAGGATGATTGGCACAACTTCACGGCCATGAACACCCCAGAGGATCATCCTGCCCGAGACATGCAGGACACCTTTTACCTAAGGGACTTCTCAAATTATTTGCTAAGGACGCATACCAGCTCTGTTCAGGCCCGGGTTATGACCACATCCCAGCCACCCATTAGGATCATTGCACCAGGAAGGGTCTACCGAAATGAAACGATTTCAGCCAGATCCCACTGCCAGTTCCATCAGGTGGAAGGCTTGTATGTGGATGAGAAAGTAAGCTTTGCAGATCTCAAACAATCCTTATTGTACTTTGCCCAGGAAATGTATGGTCCTGAAACGGAAATAAGAATGCGACCCAGCTTTTTCCCTTTTACGGAACCAAGCGCGGAGGTGGATGTCTCCTGCTTTATATGTGATGCTAAAGGCTGCTCAGTTTGTAAATATACCGGATGGGTAGAAATTATGGGTTGTGGAATGGTAGATCCGGCAGTACTTAGTAATTGCAATATTGATCCGGAAAAATATACGGGCTTTGCCTTCGGTATGGGAATAGAGCGCCAGGCAATGATGCTTTATAAAGTTGAGGATATCCGGCTCTTTTTCGAGAATGACATCCGTTTCCTTAAGCAGTTTCGATCAGCACTCTAATCCGCTAATATGAAGCCCAGTATCTTAAAAGGAACAAGGGATTTTGGACCTGAACAGGTCCGTCGCAGGAATTTCATCTTTGAAACAATACGGAACGTTTTCATTAAGTATGGCTTTCAACCCATTGAAACGCCGGCCATGGAAAACCTCCAAACTCTGACCGGAAAGTACGGTGAGGAAGGCGACAAACTATTGTTCAAAGTTTTGAACAATGGTGACTATCTGAGAAAGGCTAATGAGGAAGCTCTTGAAAGCAGAGATTCCCGGAAGCTAATCTCTTCCATCTCAAAGAGGGGAATGCGCTATGACCTGACGGTACCTTTCGCGCGCTTTGTGGTGATGCATCAGAATGATATTACTTTTCCCTTTAAGCGTTATCAGATCCAACCAGTTTGGCGAGCAGACAATCCTCAAAAAGGTCGGTATCAGGAATTTTATCAGTGTGATGCTGATGTCGTTGGCTCCAATTCCCTGATCTATGAAGCGGAATTAAGCCGGATGTTCGTCGAGGTTTTTGAGAAGCTGGGGATCAATGCCTTGGTCAAATTAAACAACAGAAAAATCCTGGCTGGCTTGGCTGAAATGGCAGGTGTCCAGGATAAGATGATGGAGATGACGATTGCTCTGGATAAACTTGATAAGATCGGTTTGGACGGTGTCAAAAGAGAACTTGCCTCGAAGGGAATTGAGGGTGAGGCTCAGGATTTTGTGATCAGCGCTCTTGAAAGAAAAAATCTTGATGACCTGGCTGCTATCCTGAAGGGGAGTGAGATAGGAGAAAAGGGAATAGAAGAGATGAGGAAAATATTCTCTTTGTTACCTCCGGAATGGAAGGGAGAGAAAGTGACTTTTGATATTACCCTTGCAAGGGGTCTTAACTATTACACAGGCTGCATATTCGAAGTAGAAACCACAGACATAAAGATCGGGAGCGTAGGAGGAGGTGGTAGGTATGATGATCTCACTGCAGTCTTCGGCTTGAAAAATGTGAGCGGGGTAGGGATCTCTTTTGGGGCGGACCGAATATATGATGTGCTGGA
>JABDJM010000394.1 GCA_013002475.1 Saprospiraceae bacterium
GGTCAGGTCTCCGTTCATCCCACCAAAAAAAGTCTTGTCGGTTAGGATAGACAAAGCTGAAGCCCCTCCCTGCATATATCCAATGCTGGTGGATTCAACCTTTGCATGAGCATTTATTGTTCCCGCGGAAGGGGATTGCCGCTTAAATTCTGCAATCACGCCTAAGCGGTCTGGCCGCTTCAGATATTTGCTCAGGGAAACAACCGGAGTATTGAAATAAATGCTCTCCTCCAATAAGCGAGATGGATAAAGGCCTTTACGCCGCTCAACTTCGGATTTTTTCTCTGCGATGATCTTTTCTAAGATGTCCATATGTTCAGGATTGTACGGTACTTTCAATAATTGCCTGTAATGCGGCAAAAGCCTTGCCGCTATCGAGACTTTCACGAGCTTCGCCAAGGCAGTCGGTTAAACTCTTCTCTGGATGCCAGGTTTGTATGGCCAGGGCAGCATTCGCTAATACCACCGCTTTCTGCTCCGGGCTGCAGCTGCCCTGAAGAACTCCAAGGAGGATGGTCTTTGCCTCAGCCACATTTTCTCCTCCATGCAGGCTTTGAGGATCCACTGTCTGAGCCCCAAAACTTTCCGGGCTCAGGATCCTTTTTCCCGTAGGTTGAAAGATCAAACTATCACCAGTCAGGGACACTTCATCATAACCATCCACTGCATATACAACCGTGTAATTCTTGTCTTCCGCTTTTAACATTGCATCATACAATTTTGCAAGCTGCTTGCTATAGGTGCCAAACAATTGGTACTTGGGTTGAGCAGGGTTGGTCAATGGACCAAGCATATTAAAAAAGGTTTTGACCTTCAATTCTTTTCGCAAAGGAACAACCGCCTTCATCGCAGGGTGAAAAAGAGGTGCATGAAAAAAACAAATGCCCGCTGTATCCAACTGCCTTAAAAGAGTTTCTTGATCATTGGAAAATTCTATACCCAATTCCATCAGGACATTCGAGGAACCACAATGAGAACTCACTCCGTAACTTCCATGCTTTGTCACAGGATAACCCGCACCAGCAATTACAAAAGCAGTAGTTGTAGAAATATTAAAAGTGTTTTTGCCGTCACCACCAGTCCCAACAATGTCAATAGTATCTCTTCCCTCAAGGTCAACGGGAACACGCAGGGAAAGCAAAGCATCCCGAAACCCTTGGAGCTCTGGAATCGTAATCGGACGCATTCTGTAAACAGTCACAAAGCTGGCTACCTGGTTCAGTGGATGCCTCTCCTGAGCGATGTCCACCAAGTGGTTCTTGGCTTCCTCGCGAGAAAGAATATTACCGGCAAATAGGTATTCTAAAATGGTTTTCATGCGGGAGTTTTTTCTTTTATGCTTTCGATCCAGTTTTCCAGGATCTTTAATCCGGAATTTGTCATAATGCTTTCAGGGTGAAATTGCACTCCGCAAACATCAAAGGTTTTATGCCGAAGAGCCATGATGACTCCTTGGTCATCTTCAGCGGTTATTATCAGATCTTCCGGAAGTTCTTCTTTGGTTACAGCCCAACTATGATAGCGGCCAGCCTGGAATGGGTTAGAGAGACCAGCAAAAATGGATTCTTCAGTATCTGTGATATGAATAGGAGTTTCAACACCATGGTAAACACGATCCAAATTATACAGTGTTCCGCCGAAGGCTTCCGCAATGGCCTGCTCCCCAAGACAAACGCCGAAAATTGGTATGCTCCCAGCGTATCGTTTTATCAGTTCAGGCATGATGCCTGCATCTTTTGGTAATCCTGGTCCCGGAGAAAGAACAATTGCATCATACTCCCCTACTTCATCAAGACTGATCTTATCATTTCGGAAAACCTGAACATGGTCAACAGGGATTAGCTGCTGAAAATACTGCATCAGGTTATAGGTAAACGAATCGTAATTATCGAGTATGAGTAATTGCATGCTTTACAGTTTTTGGGCTTCGATCAATGCTTTTCTAAGGGCCCCCAGTTTATGGTTCACTTCCTGAAGTTCCTTTTCAGGATCGGAGGCAACGACTACGCCTGCACCAGCCTGAAAATACAATACTCCCTGATGAGCCAAAAATGAGCGGATCACGATCGCCTGGTTCATATCTCCATTCAGCCCTACATACCCGATCCCTCCACCATAATATCCGCGGTTTTGATTTTCATATTGATCAATCAGTTGGAGGGCCTTGTACTTGGGCGCACCAGACAATGTACCGGCAGGAAAGGAATCGCCAAATACCTGAATAGGATTGTAATCAGCTTTTAGCTGCCCTTCCACATTACTTACCAAATGGATAACATGGGAAAAGTATTGGATCTCTTTAAGCTTCCGGACAGTTACCTTTTCTGCATGACGGCCAAGGTCATTACGCGCCAGATCTACCAGCATGATATGCTCTGCATTCTCCTTTGGATCTTTTGAAAGTTCCGCCGCCCTTTGGCGATCCTCATCATCATGACCACTACGTCTGTACGTTCCTGCAATTGGATTCACTGTAGCCACTCCGTTACGGATCACCAGCTGAGCCTCAGGACTTGACCCAAAGATCTTATAATCCCCATAATCAAAAAAGAAAAGATAGGGAGAAGGGTTTATGGATCGCAAGACCCGATAAACCTGAAATTCATCTCCTTTGTAGGTTTGTTGAAACTGTCGTGCAAAGACGATCTGAAACACATCACCAATCTGGCAATGGTGTTTTCCTTTTCGTACCAGCTCCCTGAATTCTTCATCCTCAATATTACTACGCACTTCCCCGTCCAGGGAGAAGTCTTCCAACTCCCCTGTCTGGGTAATTTTCAACAGTCGCTCCAGGCGATCCAGCTCAGGCTTTTGATCATCGGGAACAAATTCCACAAAGTGCATTTCATCTTTAAAATGATCGATGAGGATCACAAAGCGATACAGCCGATACCGGATATCTGCCTGATCCATTTTCCTTTTGCTATCATCAAAACGGATCTGTTCAAAGTACTGGATGCCATCAAAAGAGGTGTGTCCAAAGAAGCCTGGTTGGATCGGAAGATTTTCATCTGCTGCATAATCAAAAGCTTGCATGAATTCTCGGAACAAGGCAGGTACTTCCTGGTAAGAACTGAGAGCTCGGTCTTCCGATGACCCATCAGGCATACTTGTTTGCAGTTTACCATTCTTTACTATGAATTCTGCGATGGGGTCAACACCTATCAGTGAATGACAATTCTCAGCTGATCTGAAGTCGTTGGATTCAAGCAGGACGGATCCTGGAAAATGCTCTCTGAGTTGCAGGTATAGCCCAACGGGCGTTACCTGGTCGGCCAGGGATTTCCGGATGTGGATCTTGAGTTTGATATTTTGATCGGTTTTTATCATTGAAAGCTATAAATAAAAAAAAGGCTTGCCGAGTAATCGACAAGCCTTTTTAATGCAATATGATGCAGGGCCTATCTACCCGATAGATTCGACATAGTCACGTTCCACCACCAATTTTTTGCATTGAAAATCATCATGTTGAGTGATTTGCCTTCAATATAGGAGTAAGGGGTGATATTGTCAACTTTTCAATAATGTGTCCATAGGTCAAATGTTGGCAGGTTTGCGGTGGGTTCACAGTGGGTGAGCGATAGGTTTTCGATAGGGATTTGAAGGGCTGGAGGTAAATAAGTTGAGTCGTCATAATGATCTCTGCGTTCTCCTCTTCCTACTATCTACCCACAATTGGCCCACAATCAACCCACCATCACACCAACTTCTGTGGGATGCAAAAGCTTCCAAACCAACTCCGTCAGCAGACCTTCATAGCTAAGCTTGTCAGCGTCTACGCCTTTAGATTTGAGGTCGTATTCCTTCAGGAT
>JABDJM010000408.1 GCA_013002475.1 Saprospiraceae bacterium
AAACTTTCAGGTTGGAGAATTGTCTCAGGATGTTTACAATCCAGAAGAACTGGGTGTTGTGTGTGTAAAAATGTTGAAGAGTCAAGTGACCAGAGTGGACAAACCAATCTGGGATCTGATGATGAAAAACATCTACAGCCTGGGTGCCTTCCAGGTGAGTAACGAGGATTTCCTTTTTGATATCTATTATGAAGATCCGGGCAAGGGATTCAAACGATTCCTGCCTGAAACGAATTTGGCAGGTCTTCCTTTGCTTAGAGTTTTCAATATGGACCGTCT
Organism: Saprospiraceae bacterium; assembly: GCA_013002475.1. Taxonomy (GTDB): domain Bacteria; phylum Bacteroidota; class Bacteroidia; order Chitinophagales; family Saprospiraceae; genus JABDJM01. The sequence goes on from JABDJM010000408.1 coordinate 280, forward strand.
AAATGTTCAAGGGGACCCTTGTCCTGACGGAATTTTTGATTTTGTTCCTGGGATTACAATTAACCCCAGGAATGGGCGGGTGATGTTCCCGGTACTGGAACCTTTTGGATCCAATCTTGTGGCAGACATGGAACCACAGTTCCAGGAAAAATTTGAATACTTCCATCTTTACGATTCTACAATAACAAGGGCCAGAGAATATCCTGATCTGAATCGATTTGCGATTCGTGGTTCGTATAAATCAAGTATCTCCTCAGAGATCTCATTGAACTCCTTCAACCTTCCGGAAGGATCAGTATCGGTGACGGCTGGTGGTGTTCGGCTGATCGAAGGCCTGGACTATGAGGTAGATTATAACATCGGAAAGGTGCGAATCCTGAATGATGCTTATTTAAATTCCGGTACCCCTGTCAATGTTAATTTTGAGGATAACTCACTTTTCACTTTCCAGCAGAAAACACTTTTGGGTCTTCGTGCAGATTATGAATTCAATAAGAATCTGACTGTTGGTGGTACCTATATGCACCTTTTTGAAAGACCCTTTACGCAGAAGGTAAATATTGGTGATGATCCGATCTCAAACAGGATGGTCGGGTTGGATGTCAACTACAGTAATGAAGCTCCCTGGTTGACAAAGGCGGTTGATGCTATACCTTTTATTTCAACTAAGGAAGAGTCCAGCATGACCTTTGCTGCGGAGGCAGCATTTCTGAAGCCTGGTCACGCCCGGGCTATCAACCTGAATAATGAACTGGATGACAACGGTCAACCCATACAACAAGATAAAGGAGGGACACTAAATATTGATGATTTTGAAGGCTCAGCAACAGGTTTTGATCTTCGGAATCCTTCTAACAGATGGGTGCTGGCTTCAGTCCCACAAAACGATCCACAGAATAACAACCCTTTGTTCCCTGAATCACAATTCATTGATTCATTGGTTACGGGTATGAACCGGGCAAAGTTAGCCTGGTATAGGATCGATGATGCGATCCGGAACGGGGAAGACCGGGAGGATCCATATAGATCCATTATTCCAATTCAGGAAATATTTCCAAACAGAGCCAACCCAATATCCATTGGTCAAACTAATCAGATCCCTTCTCTGGATCTGCATTACACTCCTATGGAAAAGGGCCCATACAATTTTGAATTTCCTAATGGGGTCCCAGGATATACCGCAGGGCTTAATCCGGACGGGTCATTGGTTGATCCGTCTTCCAGATGGGCAGGTATCATGCGGGAACTTCCAACCAATGATTTTGAAGCCGCTAATATTGAGTACATAGAGTTTTGGATGCTTAATCCTTTCATGGATGTTGAAAATCCGGGCGATCTTTATATCAACCTGGGTAATGTGTCAGAGGATATCCTAAAAGATTCCCGTCGTGCTTTTGAAAATGGGCTTCCTACAGATCAAAATAATGTACGGACGGATTTCACAAGCTGGGGACAAGTTCCCAGAGTACAATCCTTTACTAATGCATTTTCTCAGGATCAGACAGAAAGGATGCAGCAGGATGTTGGTCTGGATGGACTTGATGATGATAAAGAGAGAGAGCAATTTCAGGATATCATAGACCTATATAATAGTAGTGGGTTGTCGGCCGATGCGAAGCAAGATTTTATCGATGATCCCTCCAATGACAACTTTACCTTCTTTAGAGATCAGGAAAAGTTCGGCAACAGCCTTCAAAACCCAGACTTTGATATTTTTGAAAGATATCATGACAATAATAACCCTCAGGGTAACTCAGAAGCCTCTGATGGTAATCAAGTCACCTCTGCAACCAATATTCCGGATGCCGAGGACCTCAACAGAGATAACTCCCTAAACGAAAATGAACAGTATTTCCAATACCATATTCCCTTAGAACCTGTCCTTCAGGATGACGGTGGTTATGGTCTTGATATAGATGGAAATGATATCATTACTGAGGCTGTCAGGCAGGAAGGTCAGGGTTCGGAAAGAAGGACCTGGTACAGGTTTAGGATTCCGGTAGAACAGTATTCCAGTAAGGTGGGTGGTATCCAGGATTTCAGGTCTATCCAGTTTATCCGAATGTACATGCATGGCTTTGAGCAGGAGATCACTCTTCGTTTTGCCACGCTTGAGTTGACCAGGAACCAATGGAGAAAATATAGAAGACCAGTAGATGTAAAACCATTGACGGGTGTTCCTTCCTTCCCGGACGATTTTCAGTTTGATCTGAATGCGGTAAGCATAGAGGAGAACTCTAGCCGTACACCATTTAACTATGTGTTGCCTCCCGGTGTGCAAAGAGAGGCAGTAGTAGTTGGTAATTCTGCTGCGGGAGCGTTGCCGCAAAATGAGCAATCTCTATCCCTGATCGTGGATGATCTCCCGGTCGATTCTGCGGTGGGGATCTATAAGATCCTTAACCTGGATATGCGGGTGTTTGAGGAAATGGAATTATTTGTCCATGCGGAAGCCAGGTTGAGAGATCAGTATCTGGTCGATGACGATCTGGCACTGTTTATTCGATTGGGATCAGATTTCGAGAATAATTTTTATGAATACGAAATGCCATTAAATATTTCGGATTCCACCCAATTGATCAATGACCCGGCTGTTGTTTGGCCAGAGGATAATAGGTTGATCCTAAACCTCAAGCAATTCATTGAAATGAAAAAGCAACGGAATGAGGAAGGGTTTTCATTGACTAATTTCTATGAACAGGAAGATCTTGAAAATGAATACCCTGGCAGAAAATATCGGATCAAGGGTAATCCAAATCTTGGCTTGGTAAAAGGCGTGATGATCGGGATAGTCAACCGGGATAACCGGGAGTTTAGAAATCACAGTGCTGAGGTTTGGGTAAACGAACTTCGGGTACACGGCCTGGATGAATCCGGAGCCGGAGCCGCCCTTGCCAGGCTGGATTTTAAATTGGCTGATTTCGGTACATTTTCAATGGCTGCCAATTACTCGTCCAACGGCTGGGGAGGTATCGAGCAAAAATTAGCACAGCGAGCACGGGAGGAAGTCTTCCAATATGATGTAGCGACCAACCTCGAGCTCGGAAAATTCTTCAAAGAAGAAAGCGGATTGAAAATCCCAATGTATGCCTCCCTAAGTAAAACCATTCGGACTCCTCAGTTTGATCCCTATGACCTGGACATTCCTCTTAGAGAAAAACTTAACTCTGCTGATTCCCAAATTGAAAGGGATTCCATAAAAGACCAGGCCCAGGATGTGACTTCTATCAGGAGTTTGAATTTTACCAATGTCAGAAAGGCAAAGACCAACGACAAAAAACCTATGCCTTGGGATATTTCTAATTTCAGCGCAACCTATGCCTTTGTAGAGACGGAAAGAAATAACCCTATCATAGAAAGTGATAAGGAAAGAAAGTATCGGGGAGCTATTGATTATAGCTATCAGCTAAAACCCCTTTACATAGAACCCTTTAAGAAGCTGATCAAAAAGGACAAATACTTGAAGCTCCTTTCTGAAGCGAACTTCAACCTGGTACCCAACTCATTTAGTTTTTCAACGAATATTGATCGGGAGTTTCAGGAGACTAAGTATCGCTTTACCGATCTGGCCGATGAATTCAGCACTTTTTATAATAAGCGATTTACCTGGGATAGAAATTACAATCTCAACTGGGATATCACCAAAGCATTGAAGTTCAATTATTCGGCCATTAACAGGGCCATCGTTGATGAGCTGAAGCAATTTGATGATGATGGATTACCGATCGCTCAGTCAAGACTTAAAGAAGAACTGTGGAGCAACATCAAAGACTTTGGACGAACTAAAGATTACTCACATAACATAGGATTGAACTATACCCTTCCATTCAAAAAGATCCCATTACTCGATTTCATAAATATCAAGGCCAGTTATACAGCCACTTACAATTGGGCAGGTGCTGCCATTGGAATAAATGGAGCGCCGGGAATAGCTGATACTTTGGGGAATGTGATTCAGAATTCACAAGTCCGACAGATCAATGGAGATCTGAATTTTGAGACACTCTATAAAAAATCAAAATACCTCGCAAAAATTGATAGACCTCAATCAGGTCGTGGAAATAGCAGAGGGCAGAATCGCCGCTCGCAAGCAGACCAGGACGATGGCGATAGTAATGATCGCGGCTCCCGAAGAAACCGACGTGGTGGAGATGATAAAAGTGGTGCTGATAACGTCGACGATAAGAGCACGAGTGATGATAATGGTAACAACAGCCGATCCCGAAGGAACCGAAACGGTGGAGACAATGCAGGAGATGCAAAAGACAATAAATCAGGAGGTCGAAGTGCAGGTCCAAAAAGAAAAGGGAACCGGACACCTACAACCATAGAAAAAGTGTTGGTTCGACCTTTAATGACAATCCGGAAAGCACGTTTCAATTATACCGAGAACCTCGGGACTGTCGTTCCCGGATTCTTGCCTCGACCTGATCTGCTTGGACA
>JABDJM010000428.1 GCA_013002475.1 Saprospiraceae bacterium
TTGTTATTTTTACAGGCCAACGCCATTCAAGCCTAAAATTTGTGATTAGGTGGCTGAAATTCAAAAAACAACTTTGGACAAACAAAAAACTTCCCGGCCTTCAAGAAGGACGAAAATCATTTCAAGCGGAATGGTTCTCGCTGCCTTTTCCATGATATTCTTTGTTCCTGCCCTGGATCAGTGGGACCTCGGCTCAGCCGCTGAGATCAGTTCCTTTGAAATCCAGGAGCCCACTACACAATATGGTTTTGTATTAGATACTTTCCTGGTGGAGGAAGGAATAATCCAAAATGGAGATTTCCTATCTGACGTAATGGTCCGGCATAATATCGATTACCAGATAATTGACAAGTTGGCAAAGGGAACCAAGGATGTTTTTGATGTTCGAAATATCCGGGAAGGGAAAAAATATGTGGTCCTCAAAGACCTGATTACTAATGAGCCTGAGTTTTTTATCTACGAGCCTAGTGTATACGGGTATGTGATCTATTCCTTAAATGAGGAACCCACAGCGGAGTATACCGAGCGAAGCATGACAACTAAGGTTGAAACTGCGGCAGGAATAATTGAAGATAATCTCTGGAACGCCATAGTTGGAAACGGTCATTCTTATGACCTTGCTTCCAGGATGGAAGATGTTCTTGCCTGGTCAATTGATTTCCATCATATCCTCAAAGGTGACCGTTTTAAACTGATCTATGAGCAACAATACATCGGAGGGCAAAAAGTGGGTGTTGGAGGAGTGATCGGTGCTTACTATAAAAATGGCGACAAGGAATACCATGCTATCCGATTTGGGAACGAAATTCACGATGGCTACTACGACCTGGATGCAAATTCAATGGAGAAAGCATTTTTGAAATCCCCGGTCAAATATTCCAGAATCACTTCCCGATATTCTCGAAGTCGTTTTCATCCAGTACTTAGAAGACGTAAAGCTCATCTGGGCACAGATTATGCTGCACCCATGGGCACACCCATCTACGCTGTGGCGGATGGCTTGGTCACAAAAGCCAGCAGAAGCCGTGGAAACGGTAACTATGTAAAAATCAAACACGATAATACCTATACCACTCAATACCTCCATATGTCTCGTTTTGCCAAGGGAATGAAATCAGGGACTCATGTAAAGCAGGGAGAAGTAATTGGGTATGTTGGAAAAACCGGGTATGCTACAGGGCCTCATGTTTGTTTCCGATTCTGGAAAAATGGAAAGCAGGTGAATCACCTGAAAGAAAATCTTCCTCCGCCTGAGCCTATGCCTGAAGAAGACATTCCGGCATTTATGGTTATTCGCGATAAGGTTAAGAACCAATTAGATGGTGTTCCCTGGCCCAGGAAACAAAGCCAGCAGGAAGTTGGTGTTGCTGCTCCCTAAGCCTTTTTCAAGGTAAATCCGAAAGTGGAACCGACTGCCAAAGTGGACCGAACGTTTATCGTTTGGCCATGACTTTCAATAATGTGTTTGACTATCGATAGCCCCAAACCAGATCCGCCCCCCTTCCTTGATCGACTTTTATCCACCCTATAGAAGCGATCAAATACCCGGGAAATCTCTTTCTCTGAAATCCCAATCCCATCATCTGCCACTTCGATCAAAATATTGGCTCCCATATCATAGAAACCAATTTTTGTAAGGCCCCCGCTCTTTCCATATTTGATGGAATTGGTGATGAGGTTGACAAGTACTTGCCTAATGGAGCTTTTATCAGCATGTACCCGATAAGTGTTTGAAGCGCCCTCCTTAAACTTCAAGGAAATCTCACGCTCATTAGCTAACATCTCCATGTCTTCCAAAATATCAGTGGTCACCTTTTTGATATCAAAATCCTCCAGTTCAAGGTCTACCTCCCCAGTTTCCAATCTCGCTATGGAATCAAGGTCTTCTACTATGGTCTGTAGTCTATCCAGATTTCGTGAAGCTTTTAACAGAAATCTTCGGTGCACCCGTTCATCATACATACCACCTTCCAATAGGGAATGAATATAGCCTTGCACCGCAAATAGCGGGGTTTTCAACTCATGCGAAACATTTCCGACATATGCCCTTCGGTAATCCTCCAATGCCTTCAATTGGGAGATCTCTTTTTCCTGACTTAGAGCCCATTCGGAAACTTCTTTTTCAACATCACCCAGGATATCCTCATCCATTTTGACGATCCCTTGTTTGTTTTTTGAGGGAGCCTTCAGGGTATGTATACTTTTGTAGATGAGTTTAATTCTTCTGTATATGTACCACCTTAATAAGAACAAAATAACAAAGAAGGATGTCAGGAAAAGAAGGATAGTGAAAAGCGCAAAAGGGACCCAATCTATCTCAACATTGTTTAGCGCTGCAAAGATCAGGTTAAGCCCAGCGACCAAAATTGTGATCGAAGCGGCGGAGAAAAATGCAAGCTGGCGCGGTGAAGCGTTCTTGAGCATAATCTAGAACTCGAGTTTATATCCGATTCCTTTGACAGTCCTAATATAATCTTCCCCACATTTTTCTCGAAGCTTTCGGATATGAACATCGATTGTTCTGGTACCCACAATAACATCCGGGCCCCATATTTTATCAAAAATCTCTTCCCGGGTAAAGACCTTCCCTGGACGTGAAGCCAACAGATACAATAGCTCAAACTCCTTTTTGGGTAAGTCTACTTTTCTATCCCCGATAAAGACAGTGAATTTTTCTCGATCGATAACCAATTCACCTAATTGTATGGAATCATTTTCGTTTACAGTTCCCGAATTGTGAGACTTCCTTCTCAAAAGGGCCTTAACCCTGCTCATCAATACTCTTGGCCTTATCGGCTTTGTAATAAAATCATCTCCCCCGATATCTAATGCTGCTATTTGGGTGAAGTCCTCATTTCTGGCAGTCAGGAAGGCAATGATAGTATTTGAGCCTTCAGGCTTTAATCGAATTTCGCGACAGACCTCTACCCCATCCAACTTGGGCATCATGATATCAAGAAGGATAAGGTCAGGTGAAAAGGAATCATATTTTTTGAGAGCCTCTTCACCATCAGCGGCCACCTCTATAGAATACCCTTCTTTCTCAAGGTTGTATTGGATCATCTCTACCAGATCCGGCTCATCATCCACTACAAGAATTCTTATCATGCTTTTTGCTATTGGCCAACTGTAAAACTATTTCTCCATTGGCGAAATTCGGAATCTGCCTTATTAACCCTATGTTAAGAAAAGGTTTGCTGAAAATGGTTATTAATTCTCCTTATCCAGCTCCGACAATAGTATTTCTGCCTGTTTATATACTCGTTCAGACATTTCCGGGTTATCCTGGAGCATTTGGAAGCTTAGATTCAATTTTGCACTGTCTATGTTGTGGATAGTGTAGATCTGTTCATAATACAAGTTTTCCACAGTATCATTAGTCGACCTCCCTACCCTTTGTATGGCCGCCTCCGCGATCATAACATCTCTTAAGACCTCAGCCATCTTATCTTCAGAGATAGGTAAGACGGGGTCTTGGCAAGCAATTACGAAAAACAGCATGGCCCAAAAGAGAGCTCTCATCAATCGAAATATTGTTTTGGAAAATATATTGCACGCAAAGTTGCATTGTCGCTGGAGAACTTCTTCCAGGAGTCAATGATCCCGGAGATCTGCACTATGCAACAGGTGGGCATATTTTGGATATACTCAGTTGTATATTGATTGGCTAAAGAAGTAAATCCAGGGTTATGACCAAAAAGGGCCACCTGGTTCCAATCGTCATTAAAGGATTCAATTACACCCTGGATCTCCTCCGGATAAGCTTCATAAATCCGTTCCTCATGAAGAATCTCGGCCTCTGGAAGTTCAAAAGCATTTGCGAAAAACTTTGCTGTGGTTAATGCACGATTCGCGGGGCTGCAAACAATCTTGTCAAGCTCTGCCCCCTTACCTTTTAAAAGGGTCGCCATAAATGGACCATCC
>JABDJM010000431.1 GCA_013002475.1 Saprospiraceae bacterium
AAAGCACAAAGCACAAAGCACAAAGCCCATAGCCCACAGTCAACCGCCCATAGCCCACAGTCAACCGCCCATAGCCCACAGCCCATCGCTCACAGCCGTTCCACCACATACCTCATCTCGCGAGCAATTTCGACCACCTTATCCTGATACGTTTGCGCTTCTTCCGGGGTATCGTCTGAAACTTTTGGATCTATATAGGGAAGAGAGATTCTATTAAAGGCACCTGGAACGAAGGGACAAGCTACATCCGCTTCATCGCAAACCATTACAGCGATGAACTGTTCCTGCGGATTGTATGAATTGTCAAAACGTTTGGAAAAATAGTAATCCTCTCTTGCTGAGTCCTCAGTTTCATACAACTGGTAAACAGGATTTTCCCCTGGCTTATCAACACGAAGGTCAAAACCAAAGTGGCGTAATGCGTCTACCATTCTATAGTTGAATGCAGTTCCCTCGGTTCCTCCGGAAAAGGTTTCTATCCCGGAGATCCCTTTTTGATCTGCAAGGAATTGCAATACAATTTGCATCAGCTGACTTCGCCGAGAATTATGGGTACACACAGAAATGACCTTTGCAAAACCAAAATTGGCCATACTATCTTTTATCGATTGGGCCAGTTGGTCAAGGGTGATTTTTCTTTCTTCGGAAATTATTTGACTTTCTTGGCCTATGAGGGAAACTGTCTCAAGAAATTGAGTCTGCATGTTTTTTTCCATCTAACCCAAAATTAATTTTCTTTGTTGTAACAAATGGAATAATAAAAATTAAAAGATATGCTTTCCAAAACGATGCAAGCTGCCTTAAACGAACAGGTAAAAATCGAAGGTCAATCTTCACAGGTATACCTAGCTATGGCTTCCTGGGCTGAGATCCAGCCAGGGATTGATAATATCACCGCTTTCTTTTATCGTCACAGCGATGAAGAAAGAGAGCATATGTTGAAAATCGTTCATTTTATCAACGAAAGAGGTGGGTTTGCGGCAATACCTTCCTTCGAGAAGCCCCAAATGACCTTTCCATCGATTATCCATGCCTTCAAAAGTTTGCTGGATCATGAGATCATGGTCTCTGAAAGCATCAACAAATTAGTTGACATTGCTCTTGCAGAAAAAGACTATGCTACTCACAACTTCTTACAATGGTATGTGGCAGAACAGATTGAGGAAGAGGCACTTGCGCGAACAATTAACGACAAATTGGAGTTGATCGGGGAAGATAAAAGTGGCCTTTATCTGCTCGATAGGGACATTCTAAACCTTGTGGCCAGGAATAGCAATACTATGGGTCCGGCATAAGGAACCTATGGGCAATCTGCCTTTCAAAAAGGTTTACATTTAATTAACGTTCGAGGACCTTCGAATGTGCCTTATTCGCTAATTTTGTGGCAGAATTAACGCTTGAAATCAACTAAGCAAGTTCCTTTCAGGCGTCTTGAGTATTTAGATCGAAAGGAACACTATTAAGGATGTTGGGAAAGGCTTTTCATTTGCCTGGACCTCAAAACAGGATTTATCTCCTTATCTCGGATTCCCGAGACTAAATACCCAAGGATTACTATTGCTAACTATTTTAAAAACAAAACAATCATTTTATGAGAAGTCTTTACATGTTCATCTTCCTGCTATTTGCTGGAACTGTCTTTGGACAGAACACAGTATCAGGTGTAGTAATGGACGGAGATTTAAACGAACCCCTGATTGGGGCTACAGTAATGGAAAGGGGAACAACCAACGGTACTATTACCGGTGCTGATGGAACTTTCTCTCTAAATGTTTCCACTGATGCCGGAACTCTGGTAATCTCTTATGTAGGCTTTGAAAGCATGAATGCAGCTTTCGGAGGAGAAAGAGGATACTCACTGGGGGATATGGTAATGGCTACAGATGCCAGCAGCCTTTCTGAGGTTGTGATCACCGGAGTAATGGATATCGTTCAAGACAGGAGAACACCTGTTGCTGTTTCCACAATCTCTTCAAAAGAGATTCAGGCTGCAGCGGGAAATGTTGAATTTCCTGAAGTAATGAAAAACACTCCATCGATCTACGTTGCTAACCAAGCAGGTGGATATGGAGATTCAGAAGTTTTTACAAGAGGATTTGATCAGACGAATACTGCCTTCTTGTTGAATGGACAACCTATCAACGGAATGGAGGATGGTAAAATGTACTGGTCAAACTGGTCAGGAATGACTGATGTTGCCTCTGCTGTTCAGGTTCAAAGAGGACTGGGTTCTTCCAAATTGGCTATCTCTTCAGTTG
>JABDJM010000493.1 GCA_013002475.1 Saprospiraceae bacterium
GCACCAGACAAGGCTACTCCAGTAGGTGATCCTGCAAAATCCGGAGTCCACATGTCACCATCGCTGACACAATCAGGACCCATTAGCGTTTCACAAATTAATCCGGGGTCAGCGGCAACAAGCTGAACTGTGGGAGTTCCGCAGGTCGTTCCGTCGTCCACAACATTAAAGGACATTGGTAGAGGAAAAACATTCGCAGTAGCACTTACCACTGGCGGATCGGGAGCATCAAAATAGAAAACCTGTAGGCAGAGATTGTTGATTATTCCATCCATTATACCAAAGTCATCAAAATCATCAACAAAACAGGCTTGGAAGATACCGTCTGCCGAAGCGCCATTAAGGCTCAAATCCATCCCATCAAGACTCCAGGGTCCTGTTTCATCCATAAAACCTACCGTTTCTCCATCGATATTTATACAAGTACCATCGGGTGCAATAAACCCTAAATGGGCTTCGCTGGCCCAGGAGGGTGCGTAACCCTCGGTAGTTCCATCGGCAGCATAATTAATGCCCGCAATACAAGCACGACTTGTTGGATTGACGGCCGTAAGCATTAAGTCAACGCAAGTATTATTTGGGGACAGAAAGCAAACTCCGTCTATATCCGCACCAAAATCTCCATCATATTCAACATCAGTTACAGTAGTATTTTGCTCATACTTCTGGTATAGATAAGCACGAAAACGTATCAATCCAACATCGCAGGAATTGTTTGCTGCAAATACTCCGGTGGTTTCTGTTCCGGCCTCTCCACAAGTGGGCGTACCTATATCTTGCCAGAAAGTCCCATCCCAAGAAAACTGCCAATCGATAAACCAATCTTCTCCGGAGGTCCCTCCGCTTACATTTGCAGTAGCGGATATGCTACTACCAGAGCAAAAATCTGTTCCAGAAACATCTATGGAAGTTATTGTGTAGGTTTCTGGAGCTGGGTCAGGGCAAAGCGGTGCCGGAAGCATATCCGGTACACAAAAATCGACAGTTGACAAACTTCCTGATGGGGATGTATTTACTGAGGTGACTCCATCAGCATCGCAATCATCTCCATTGGAGTTACTCATTAGGTATATCATAGTCACCTTTGTAATCTCATCTGTTGCAGTAAGCCCCCAGTTTGCAGGGATAGCTCCCGAACTCATTCCTGTTCCAACCGTTGAGTTAGGGCCTGAGGAGGATGCAGGTTCTTCCAAGGGACATACTGTTGCGGCTCCATCGCCAGTTATGGCATCAGCACCAAAGACGCCTGCAGGAAGTGCTCCACCAGGGCCTACACCCGTAATCCATGTCATAAAGGTTTCACCAGCTAATGCTTGAGCATGGCAGTAGGTTGCAAGATCAGCCACTGTCACAGTTGGTGCTGTGAAAGTCGGTCCTTCTACCCAGCCGCCCCAGGCTTCATAGCCTTCAGTACCTCCATTCATACTGGACCAATCCAAATCAAAGCCGTCAGCGGTGGACATGAAACCATTAATGAAATCGTATTCTACAACGACCCAGCAATTGGCACAAGGGTTATCGTTTACAGTTGTTCCTCCAAAATCACTTGAATTAGGAGGCCCAGGAGGATCATTGGTAACAATATGCGGAGGGGATTGGTTTGTTAACAATCCATTTGGACCGAGACAGGCTCCAACTGTAGTCGTCCCATTTGTACCATTTGGAAAGCTACAAGCTGTTGTAAGCGTGACGGTAACATCAGGGGTTCCATCTCCTCCATCCGAATACAGGCCTCCTGTATTTGTTGCAAAGTCATGGTCGAACGTTGCAGTAGTAGCAGTACCATCTGCTCCATTTGAAGACACACAGGTCTGAGGAAAATCATTTTCGTCAAGATCAAAGGAATTTCCTGCACAGGTTTGGGCATTACTAATACCTATTATTCCGAAGGATATGCACAGGGTGATTAAAAGTTGTTTTGTAGAATTTAGGGGTTCCATAGTTTTGATTGAAATGAGTAAGTTTTTCATGAGATAGATCTGTTTAAAGGCAAAGTTTGTTTTGTATTGTTTTTGTGTTCGGATTTGTCAAAAGCAAATTGAATCACATGACGAGAGAAATACCCATTCAGTGATTGAGGCCAAAATCTTTTCAAATTATTTGAGGCAGTAAAGCTGTTCTTCACGAGACATTTTTATTCAGTTATACCTATACCTATCCAGCCTTTCCAGGTGAGCGGAAACGAGGCATAAACGAGTAGCCTCTTTCCATTGCTGAAAAGGGTAGGATTACAAAAAAAATGTTCCTCCGAAACTTGCAGGCGTGCAGGCAGGAGGGGGGTCAGCTTTAAATCGGAATGGTTCGGTTTTGGAAATATTGAAGCTTAAGAAATGATGATAGTCGGAACTTCGACCTTTGGTGAATCCACTTCAATACCTAACAAAAAAACAAAACTTTCTCTCGAAAAAATAATTTCTAGCGAGAAACATATATATATTTTTTTAGTTCTCTTAAACTTTGGGTAGAAGACATAATTAAAAAAAGCCAAACTATGTAGTTTGGCTTTTTTTAATCCTTAGTCAACCAGGATCAATTTCTTGCGGAGTTTTTTATCCATGAAACTTAGCTCATAGTAATACAAACCTTTGCCATTGAGATCGTTTTGAGATAAGATAATTTTCTGGTATCCCTTGTTGTATTTACCTGGAATGGATTTAACCACTTTGCCATGTACATCAAAGATATTTAAGATCACTTCGCCAGCCTGAGGAAGTATGAATCCTATTTCTGTTGAGCTGTAAAATGGATTTGGTTGATTTTGGAGAAGAACCAGGTCATCTGCTTTCTGCTCGTTTGCATTGTTATCGATGAACTGGATATCCAGGCTCAGGTGATCAAAGCCTACGGTATAGGCCTCAGCCTTCAGGCGATCGTCTGAAAGAGAGAGTTGCTGGTTAACCCTGGTTGCCTTTTTTGCCCGAACCTCCAAAGTCAGAAGAGACTCCCCTACCCTAACATTTTCACCCTCGGGCGCAGTCCAGGAAAGATTTATTGAATTGTTTTTAACTGAGCTTACCAAACCTTCTACCGGATCTTTTACCTGGATAAGCTCAATGTCCTCACCAAGATCCAGTGAGGCCTGCATACCTAGTAGTTCCTTTGAGGAATTTGAAGTGACAACCAATTCGGCTCTTTCTCCTTTTTCCAAAGCCTTATCCATTATTCCCAATGGGAAGTTTCCAATAAATGAACGGTGTCCTGCGGTGCTCAGCTCGTTCAATTGAGCAGAGTGATTTACATCTCCAACTTTGACGGCGATGAAGTCGACGATCTCAGCAGATGTAAGGCCATTTATATAGCATGCCTCCGGGAAAGTTGAACTAAATGGATTGAGTTCGTTTTCAAAATTGAAATTGGCATCGATAAAACGGAAGGAGGTATTATTAGGAAATGCATCTAACATATATAGTATTACCCTTTGGAGATCGATCAGGTCAAATGCAGTGACCCAGCCATCATTATTGACATCAGCCGCAATGATCTTGTATGGGGAAGCCAGTGATTCCAGTCCAACTAAATGTCTGGATATCAGAACCAGGTCCAAGGTCGTAACTCCTTCTCTGAGATCGAAGTCATGGTCTGGAGTAACTGTGTAGTTTTGATCAAGTGGTAATTGGGGGAAATCATAGATCCCTGCCAGTTCAGTATAAGCCTCTTCTTCCTCTGCTCCTGTCAAGCGCATAACTACGTTCTGGGCTGCTTCGCCAATTTCGGATTCGACTATACCGGCAATGTCTCCCATAGCTACTCCGCAGGCACCTTGGTTGTCCTGGACAATAACATAAGTGATGACATAGTCCCAGTTGCCATTTATGTCCTGAGCCCAAAGGTCAACGGTATTTGTCCCGAGGTCATCGCAATTGAAGGTAACTGTGGGACCTGCTCCAGCGGGAGGAGTGGTCTGCCCTACTCCACCACTCGGACTGGCGACCCAAAGATTTTGCAGGCCGCAGTTGTCATAAGAATCAGCGCTAAACCATTCTGCAGGTAAAGTAATTGATTGTGTGGCTGGCATCGTCTCTACCACAAGACCATTGATCGCCTTTGGCGTAGGTAACTTGCAATCCTCGACCGTAAGCAAGGAAGTACAAGTGGCCACATTTGAGCAAAGATCTTCAGCTGCCCAAAAAACGCTGTGCTGACCTACTGGTAAACTAAGACCATCAATCGTTATGTCAAATCCAATAGGAGTCTCGGTATAGTTTGCATTTACAATTGGAAGGTTTCCAGGATTCGGGTATGGGTATTGGGATTGATTGGAACCCAAATAATCATAGGTACCATCATCATTCACATCAACTTTGAAGTTGACAACTAGCAAAGAGCCCGGGGTGCAATCATCCGAAACGGATTGACTAATAGTCACGGTACCCGAGCAATCCAGGTTGTAACCGCAGACTGT
>JABDJM010000509.1 GCA_013002475.1 Saprospiraceae bacterium
CTTTATCGGTTGACATTCCTGCATCCAAATTGAAAGTTTTGGAAACTAAGACCCTGGATGGGCAGGTTCCACTTCCAGAGGCTGACTTAGTAGTTTCTGCGGGACGAGGCATGAAAGGCCCTGAAAACTGGGGAATTATTGAAGAATTGGCTGAGCTCCTTGGGGCGGCAACTGCTTGTTCAAGGCCAGTGGCTGATACCGGATGGCGTCCTCATCATGAGCATGTAGGCCAAACGGGAGTGGCGATACGACCTAACCTATATATTGCTGCCGGTATTTCCGGTGCCATTCAGCATCTGGCCGGTGTAAACAGGTCAAAGGTTATCGTTGTTATCAATAAAGATCCTGAGGCCCCGTTTTTTAAGGCTGCAGACTATGGAGTAGTTGGGGACCTTTTTGAGGTCGTTCCCAAATTGATTGAAGCCGTGAAGACCCTGAAGAACAGTAACTAAGACTTTGAAACCCAGTATTAACGATTTTCCTATAAAGGGGAATATGGTTACCTTTGGAGGCTAATCGGCGCAGATTTTGCTTTATTCCCAGAATCAGGGTAAAACAATAATCCAGGTACCAACAGAGAAGCAATTGCAAGGCTTAAGAAGCTGCCTATATGAAAAAAATCGAATTGTCTATAGTCGCTCTATCTCATAGCGTCACACAATCACATAATTACGCAGTCGTTCTTGGCGAAGAGGATGGTTCCAGAAGGCTCCCCATAGTAATCGGAGGTTTTGAAGCCCAAGCTATTGCCGTCGCCATGGAAAGAATGACTCCCAATCGCCCTCTTACTCACGATCTTTTTAAGAATGCGTTGGACACTTTTGGGGTGGAACTAAAGGAAGTTATCATCAATAATCTTCTGGATGGGATTTTTTATGCTCGTCTGATCTGCGAAAAAGATGGTGAGGTCATTGAAATTGACTCCAGGACTTCAGATGCTCTGGCTATGGCCGTGCGGTTTAACTGCCAGATCTTTACTTATGAATTTATCCTGGATGCTGCTGGAGTAATTTTAGAGGATGCCGAAGAATCAGAGGTAGCAGAGCCAGCAAAGAAATCCAGAAAAAGGACTCCTGTCAAAGCAGCCAAACCAAAAAGCCTTAAAAGCCTTTCACTTGATGATTTGAATCAAATGTTGGAAGAGGTCCTGGCTGATGAGGATTATGAAAGAGCTGCCGAGATCCGGGATGAAATGAAGAAGAGGGGAGAGCAATCCTAATTTTCAAGTTCTCCTAATACCTTTACCAAGTAATCCATCATGTTCTCTTTGATGTCAAGGTGAAAAACAAAGCGGACAGTTTTGGGTCCAAATCCCGCTGCCGTAATGCCTTTATCTTTTAGGCGGCTGATAAAACTTTCACCTGTTTCATTTTCCAGATCAAAAATGACGATGTTAGAAGCTACCGGCTTTACCCTTTCAACGTAATTTTTCGATTCAAGTATTCCGCCGATCATCTTAGCCCTGTCATTATCAACTTTTAAACGCTCAATATTATTTTCCAGAGCATATTGCCCAGCGGCTGCCAGATATCCGGCTTGTCTCATTCCTCCTCCCATCACCTTTCGATATCGTCTAGCTTGCTTGATCAATGTTTTTTTTCCGATCAAAAGTGAACCTACGGGGGCGCCAAGTCCTTTGGACAGGCAAATGCTTATACTGTCGAAATGTTTTCCTACCGCCTCCGGTCTTTCGCCGGTTTGAACAAGAGCATTGAATAATCGTGCGCCATCCAAATGAATGGCAAGGCCTTTTTCCCGGCACAGATTGCTAATAGGTGCTATTTCTTCAAGAGTGTAATAGCTTCCACCTCCCCGATTACAAGTGTTTTCCAGAACAACCAGGCTGGTTCTTGGCAACCAATCCTTATCTGCCTTTATCGCGCCTTCAACTTGATCAGAAGTTATTTTTCCAAAGTGGCCCTGGATCAGGGCCACAGAAATACCTGAGTTGAAAGCAAAGCCACCCGTTTCATATTGATAGACATGTGAATCCACATCACAGATCATCTCATCCAGAGGTTGAGTATGACAGTTAATGGCGATCTGATTTGTCATGGTCCCTGATGGACAGAAAAGCGCATCCTCCATTCCAAACATACCTGCGGCATAGGACTGTAATTGGTTGATGGTTGGATCTTCTTCAAAAACATCATCACCGACATTTGCGGACATCATAGCATCCAGCATCCCGGCAGTTGGACGTGTGATGGTATCACTAATCAGGTT
>JABDJM010000523.1 GCA_013002475.1 Saprospiraceae bacterium
GCTATGAGTAATGGGCTGTGGGCGATGAAATGGGCTTGACGATCCCGAACAATCCTGGGAGCTTTTCCAGAGAAAAATTACGCTCATACCATAGGCATGCAGGCCTCTGGAGCTCGAATTCTTTTAAATTTTTAGCTGCAAAAATTTCGTCCCTCCGGGGCTTATTATCCTTTGCGTCGCCTGCCGATAAGCCAGCGCTAGCATTTCGGACTCCGTGGATTGTGTTCTAGGCGCCCTGTCCGAGCATAGATGGATTAATTGAAAAACTGTATCCGATGTTAGGTCACATTCTGAGCAAAAGGTCTCCTGACCTCTTTGCGAACCTAGCTGAGCAATGGGCGAAGGGCTTTGAGCTTTGAGCTGTGGGCAATGGGCTTTGAGCAAGGGCGAAGGTTGCTGCAAGTCCCATCGGGACCGCAGCTCCATAGCCAATGAAAATAGCCAAGCCTAAACCCCGTAGGGGTGACACCACCCAAAACAACCCCACCATAAACCCACCATAAACTCCTAATTACCAGCCTCTTATACATTTTCTAATATTTTTTCCTAGATCAACTAAGGGTATCCTGCTCATCCAGGGTATTAAGGGTGACAGCGCGGAAATCCCCACCGCCACAAATCGAAAACTCTTAATGACCATTAAATTATTATCATGAAAAATCTATTTGTTCTTTTCGCTTTAATCTTCTCTGTTTCGATGTTCACCTCTTGCGTAGAGGAAAATCTTGACCCAACCGATAAAGGGGAAGTAGCTCCTACCCTTCCATCCATGTCTTCAATGATGATCCCTTTCGGAGAATTTGAAGATGCAGATACCACCGGTTTAGTAGGTGGTGCTGATGACCGAATTGGAGGATACTACCACTGGTTTTATGCAGCCAGTAACTTGGTGATCTGGCACACAGGCCTGGCCCTACATATGGCAGTACCTGTAGCAAGCTTTGGTGAGGCCTTCAATCATGACGCTGAATACCTTGGACAAGGGGTATGGGTTTGGGAATACGATGTAAACATTTACGGTGATATCTATACGGCAAGTCTGGTAGGTGAACTACTTCCTGACCAAGATGTATCCTGGGAGATGAGTATCTCTAAGCAGGGAGGTTTTCAAAATGTATTATGGTACACGGGAATTACTGATTTCGACGGAGGAAAAGGGTTCTGGGAAGTTTATAAGAACCCAAACAATCCGGTAAAAGCTTTGAGGATTGATTTTCAGGCAACGGGTGAAGATTCAGGAATAATTCGATTCACCAATGCAACTGCAGGTTCTGTTGACCTTGGAGACTATATTGAATATCGCGCTGACAATGATAACAATCTGGACTTTGACCGTGCTTTTGATGTGTACAGAGCGGCAAATGATAACCTTCTTGAGATCCAGGCAAATGAAGCTAACGAGAATGGACGAGTTAGGGATCCACAACACTTTGGAGATAACGATTGGAGATGCTGGGATAGCAACTTCATGGACATCAACTGCTAAGAAAGAATTTTCATTTTATATATCGGGTAAGGCCTCGCCGTTTGGCGGGGCCTTTTTGGTGCCGGGTCCCTGGTCACAGGTCCCTGACCAAAGGCTAACAGGGAGGGTGAAAGATGTCGGAGCTAACTCCCTTGAGAAGGGATGTGCCAAAAAAGGAATGGAGTATTTGAGCGTCGAATATATTCCTTTCAGTGTGCTGCTCCAGAACCGCAGCGATCATTGAAATGCTGGACGTAATGTTTTGTAAGGGCAGGTCTTCATGATCTTCTCCTTCATGTTGGTGTTCATCGCCGACAATAAAATGTAGGTATAAAAAGGAGGAAAGGGTCATTTCTTCACCAACCTGGTTGGCCTCCTCAACATGGAGCTGGTAATGTTCACTTAACTCATCGAGCTTCAGCAATTGGCTAAAATCCGTTCTGGGCATACAAGCCCCAAAGGAGAAATAAACGGCCATGAATAGAGCGAAGAATTTCACACTACGAAGATAACAATAATGAAACAAGTCTTTGCGACCCGGATCACAAGCAGAATGGGATCATTAGCGAACTCTGCAATAAAAAAGAGCCCAGCAAGTGCTGAGCTCTCTGTGCCTTTATATGTTTTCGCTGGATTATTCTCGGGCAAGAATAAACATGCGAGTTATCACTTTCCGGTCTTTTGCTTTAATGGAAATAGCATAAACACCCGGAGTGAAGTTGTCCATAGGGATCTGTATCTGGC
>JABDJM010000547.1 GCA_013002475.1 Saprospiraceae bacterium
CTGATATCCCAGCCGAATTCTTCAACAAAAGCATCAAAAAATCCTGGACGCAAGGCCTTTGCTCCGGCACCCTTGATGCCGAGGTCCGGACGGCCTGCCGCAATGTCTGCCAGGTCAGTGTCGCTCCATGGAGGGAAGTATCCTAAATTGACGCCGCCCCGGAATGGCCCTTCATAGGGATTCGCGATATTATTCGCAGTGTGATTGGGTCGCTCATGCCCGAGCCCGACAACTATGACATCTACAATCTCGGAGGACTTGCAATGATTAGTTGCCCGTAATTTCAAAATATACACGCCGGCTTTTTCGTACTGATGGGTGGGATGGATCTCATTGGAAAAAGTGCCATCACCGAAATCCCATAAATAGGTAGCCTCTTCCTGTGTCTGATTTTCAAAACTGAGTTCCAAGCCATCTGCATTAAATCTGAAGGAGGGTTTGGCTTCCGGCATTCTGACTTCGATCCTTACCGAATCTTTAGCCTGGGTACCAGCTCCATATACTGTTAAATGGGCCTGAAATTCTCCAGCTTCCTCGTAGGTGATTATCGGATTTTCCTCGGTAGAACTTTCAGGTATTCCTCCCTCAAATTCCCATCTGATTGAATCGATGGTTCCCTGACTGGCATTATAAAATTCTATGATTAGAGGTGAACACCCGCTAGTTTGATTAGCTTCAAATTCAGCTTGAGGAATACCTTGGGCGATGGACCCATTCGTCCAGCCGAGCAAGGAGCATAGTAAGCAGATAACGGAGATCCGCATAAAAGGTATTCTGGTCAAAAAATCGGTGGGAGGATTATGGGAAAGGGAAATGCAAGATGACCAAAAAGGAACTGAAAATCAAGGGGTTCGAGATATACGGAAAAGCAATAACCCCGGTGAAACCGGGGCTTTTGCTGTGGTATTATTCCTCTACCTCGATGGTAGCATCCTCTGACGAATCATCAACAGTAGGAGGGGCTTCTGTTTTTCCCCCCAGGTAATTAGGGAGATCCATGCCAGCCATATTAAAAAGATCATTCATGGGTGGGACAGATTTATACAATCCTGAGACAAATCTCGAGGTGGCATTTCCATCTCCATCACCTCCGCTTCCGTTTTCCCAAACGGTAACCTTGTCGATCTTAATGTTCTTGATGGCCTCAACCTGAGTAGCGACGAGTTCTTCCAATTTATCGGCAATGATCATTAGCACTGCGTCCCTGGAGTTCCCATTAGTTGCCCCTACGATCTTTTCAAAGCCTTCGGCCTGCCTATTTAGTATCTCGAGGATACCCCGGGCTTCGGCTTCTTTTTTCAGGTAAATGGCATCCGCCTCACCCTTTGCAATCCGCCTGGTTTGCTCAGCTTCAGCCTCAGCATCGATCTCGATCTGTCTCTTGGCAATTTCGGCCTGGACTATAATATCGGCTTCTTTAGTAGCCATTTCTCTTTTCGCTCTTGCCATTTCTGCTTCCTGCTCGGCCTTATAGGCTTCCTCAAGAGCCTTGGCCTCCTGGATTTTCTCCGAAGCTGTAGCAAGTCTCAAAGCTTCTGCCTCTCTTTGACGACGCTCTGCGTTTGAATTTGCAATAGAAATAGCAGCCTCATTTTCACCATCAATCGATTTTGCATTGGCTGCAGCCTCACCGACCTTAGCCAAAGCATCCGCACTTGAGACCTGGATCCTCATATCCTTATTCGCATTCGCCTCTCCAATATTACCATCTCTGTTTTTTTCTGCCACAGACTGTTTGGCATCATTGATCGCCTTTGCGGCCGCCTCTTTACCAAGAGCTTCGATGTACCCTGACTCATCCTGGATATCAGTTACGTTTACGTTGATGAGCTGCAAACCGATCTTCCGAAGTTCAGCCCCTACGTTAGAGGAAACATTGGCGAGAAACTTATCTCTGTCCGAGTTGATCTCCTCGATATCCATCGTGGCTACCACCAAACGAAGCTGGCCAAATATGATGTCTTTGGAAATGTCTCTGACTTCTTCCGGACTTTTTCCAAGGAGCCTTTCTGCCGCATTGACCATAACTCCTGGTTCATTAGATACACCTACCGTAAACCGACTTGGGACACTGACCCGGATATTTTGTTTTGAAAGAGCACCCCTAAGGTCAACATCAATGGAGATAGGAGTAAGGTCCAGGTATTGATAATCCTGAATAACAGGCCATACAAATGCCGCACCACCAGCCAACGTTTTGGCAGATCCCTGGCCGGTCCGACCATAGATTACCAGAATCTTGTCCGAGGGACATCTTTTATAACGGGTGATCAAAAACAGGAGCATTAGAAAAACTAATCCAACTATGGCTGCTCCAAAAATTACAATACCTGATCCCATATTCTGTTTATTTTATTTTGATGAATTCTCTCTCTCTAGTAAAAGTTCCTGGCCTGGTTCAACCAAAAGTATATTTCCTTTCATGACTTCTATTACCCGGACCTTTTTTCCTGTTTGAATAGCCTGTCCTTCGGTAACAGCCCTTACTTCTTTTATTGAATTGCCGACTTTGACATTTATTTTCCCAATTCCCTTTCGTTTTCCAGGTATGGTCAGGTAAACAGTACCAGATTCAAAAAGGACACTGTCCATATCTACACTTCCCGATTGACCTAACTTGGCGAAGAGGTACAGCATGTAAGCAACAACCAACATGGCTGCCAATCCGGAAAAGAAAGCCAAGGTGACC
>JABDJM010000554.1 GCA_013002475.1 Saprospiraceae bacterium
GGCCAATAAGGCCAATAAAGTAACCCCCAAAAACTTGATCGGTTGAATGGGCTTTCAAAAACAATCGGGATGTACCGACTAAACCGGATAATACCAAGACCCCCATTAACAGATACCTGGTGTCTAATTGGAAATTTTCAGCTCCGGGAATATTTAGCCAGAAGTTGGGGAATTGATAATAAAACAAACAGATCAACAACATGCCAATCAACCCTCCCATGCCCGTTGTGTGCATGCTGATTTTAGAAAAAATATTGATCACAAAAGCAAGGAACAATGAGATAACCGCACCAAGGATGAAAATTTTAAAAGCATCCGGAATATTGGGGTTGCTTACCAGTGTTCTAAACATCCACAAGTAAAAAACTCCTGTGATGATATAGGGTCCGGTTCTCTGTTGCTTTGCTGTCAAGGTAACATCATCTACAAGCCCAAGCATCTTCATAAGGAGGACAGCAACTGCCGGTATAAAGAAGGTCGAAAAGAAAACGATCAAGATCAGATTGAAACCGCTTTCTAAATTTCTATAACCAAATAGAAAAGGGTTTATGGACATCAGTATGATCAACATATAGGTAAGCACCAATAAGGGGTGCGCCAATATGGATACTATGGTTGATAGAGACCTGATAGTAGAATTTTCCTCAAAGGTAGCAAGACAAAAACCTGCCACAAAGAGCTTTATCGCATTCCTGTGGCTGTAGGGGTGGTTATTTCACTGATTTCGATCTCAACACGCCGATTGGCCCGACGCCCCTGTTCAGTTGAATTATCTGCAATAGGTTGTGAGGAGCCCAGACCATGGGCAGAGATCCTTAGTGGGTGGATGTACATGTTTTTGACCAGATAATCCTTGACAGCCTTTGCCCTGTCATTGCTCAGTTTTTGAAGATCCTGAGGCCTCCCAAGGTTATCGGTATGTCCCTTTACAAGAATCCTTACAAAAGGGTTAGCTGATAGGAAGTCACCAAGGTGGTCCAGGGTGGCATAGGAGCCCTGCCTTACAATGGCTTTTGACTGCTCAAAAAAGATGGGATCCGTGTCAATCTTATCCCCTACAGAAGCTTGATTTATATCCCTGTCTTCGAGGCGAAAGGACCTTGCGACAGGTGCGTCTGATAATGAGACGAAAGCAGGTTCGGGGTCATTCGACGGATTCAGATACAAGTCCATAACAAAGTCCTGGAAAAAAACATAATTCGGTTCGAAGAATAAATCTTCCGGAGTGCCTATAAAGCCCTCTTTTGAAGGAGTAAGGACGATCGGAACCCCCTTGGGCACTTTCATCTTGTACTTACCATTTGAGCTTTTATAGAAGTTGTCAAAGTTTGCCCGGTCGTAGTTTGCCATTACTTGTCCACTAACGGGAAGTCCTGTTTCGGAATTTAAGATTCGCCCCGTAACAGTAACAAAGTAAGGATTACGTCCGGCAATTTTTGCTCTGAAAATATCCGAGG
Organism: Saprospiraceae bacterium; assembly: GCA_013002475.1. GTDB lineage: Bacteria > Bacteroidota > Bacteroidia > Chitinophagales > Saprospiraceae > JABDJM01. The sequence goes on from JABDJM010000554.1 coordinate 1,458, forward strand.
ATCCATCCCTTGTTGAAGTGAAATACAAATAACCGGTCTCTGCATTAAAATAGGGTCGACTGTCATCTTTCTTGGAGTTAATCGGTGACCGATATCGCAAGGGCTTTGTCCAGTTAAACCAATCCTCTCCCTTTCTTTTTATCATAAAAATATCGCTGTTTCCAGACCGGCTTGAACTGAAAAACAGCATCCTTTTGTCTTCGGAAAGAAAAGGTGTGGTCTCCCTGGCAGAAGTATTTACCTGTGATCCTAAATTGATAGGTGTAGTCCAATTATCATTGTCTGTTCTTAGGGATAGATATAGATCACTACGACCATAGCCACCTGGCTTTTCAAGGCTAAGGATCATTACACTTCCATCTGCGCTCATGCACATAGAAACATCCGGGCCGGAATTATGATAATTGTTTACAACGATGTCTTCTGGAAAGGTCCAGGATCCATCTCCAAGATTCCTTGAAATAGAAAAGCCCTTTTTCATCCCGCCATCCTTTACAAATTGATTGATTAGAATTACTTCATTTCCAGCTGGGGTAAGGGAGCCAATAGAATTGGGCAGAGGGTTATTTAAGGGATATCCTGGATGTTCAATTGAGGTAAAAGATTCAGCATCCTCGCTTTTTGCCACCCAAATATCCTGATTATATTCTGAGCTAAAGGGGTTGAAAACTGTGTGTCCGGCGATTTGATTGTAGATACCTCCGATGTATCGCTCATATTCCTGGGCCGGAAGAGAATTAGCTAGATCTTCTCCGTCTTCGATCAAGGTCCTTTCAAAATCATAATAACCCAGCCTGGTGAAATACAATGTACGGCCGTCAAGGCTGATAACCGGTGCAACCTCGTGGTGACCAGGGGTATTGATCCCAGGACCTAGTTTTTCAATCTTAATTTTCTTTTGAGCATGAAGCCCTGAAAAACAGGCTAGGCACAAAAATAAAAGGGCGGTGCGGAGCATTTGTCAGTACAGTATCTTGTTTTTGGTGAGGGAACGTCCCAGACCAATAAAGATACTTCACTCCAATTGAACGGAAAAATGAATAATTGGATTCCTGAAAATATCAGGATATTCAGGTATTAAACTATTGGGAGTTATCAGAAACCGTGCTCATTATGTCCCAATCGTTAGAAAGAACGCTTACCTCCACTCTTCTATTCATGCTCCGCAAATCTTCTGTTTCGTTTGAGTTTAAAGGCTTTAGGTCTCCTCTTCCCATAGTTAGGATCCGGCCCTCTGCTACCGCATGATTGAGGCTTAAGTAGTTTTTGATCGACTGTGCCCTGTCCTCTGAAAGCTGTAATAATTGACTTTTTAGCCCAACATTGTCGGTGTGCCCCTCAATTAAAACCACCAAACCCGGGTTGGCGGTCATTATTGATGCAAGCCTTTCAAGAGTAGGAACAGAAGAGTCCAGCAAAATGGCGGTTGATTGTTGGAACTGAATGTTTTCGAGTACAAAAGCCTCCTCCGTGTCACTTGGAATCATTTTAAAATCCAAAGGAAAATCTTGAAAATAAACATAATTCGAGGGGAAACTTACTTGTTGTCGGGAATTCAGAAATCCAATGCCCTGCGCCTCAATTTCATAAGTATCTCCCTTTGGCAGGGTCATTTTGTATGAACCGTTGTTGGTTTTGACCACCTTCCGGAAATTTCCACCCTGTAAAGGTTCGGCGATCAAATATGCCCGAACAGGATAATTGCTGTTTCCATTGGTCACCCTACCTGTTACATTAACAAGGGATGAATTTGGAGGAGCGATTTGAACGCGATAAATATCGCTTGTACCATCTCTCTTACTACTGAAGTATAAGTAGCCAGTCCGTTCAATAAAATAGGGGTGGGATTCATCGTAGGAAGAATTCACAGGAGACATTAAGGCTCTGGGTGCGCTCCAGGAAGACCAACCATCTTCAAGTCGATTCACAAAGTAAATGTCTGCTCCCCCCATGCCTCGTCTGTTGGAACTAAAGAAAAGGGTTTTTCCATCAGGGGAAAGAAAGGGCGCGGCTTCATGGTAGGGACTATTAATCGCAGGACCCAAGTGGATGGGCTCTGAAAAAGTTGTAAGCCCTTTCCGCTCGCAGACATATAAGTCATTACTTTTTCCATAGCTGTCACCCCTTTGTATAGATAGCATTAAATAAGCTCCGTCGTGGGTTAGCGCCAGATTCACGTCGGGCTCTATGTCTCCAAGACCTTCTATCACAATTGGAACGGGATCTGTCCACGAGTATGTGGATGTTTTTTGGATAAGACTAAATCCTTTTTTTATACCTCCTTCTTTTGGCCATTGATTCAATACTATCGCCTCCTCTTCTTCATTTCCAAGCGCACATAAACTATTAGGGAAGGCATTATTGATAGGAGAGGGAAGT
>JABDJM010000538.1 GCA_013002475.1 Saprospiraceae bacterium
GAGGGAATGATGGACATTACGCGATCCCCGGCTTGTATAAATTGCTGAGCAGAGCGAAAATCAGCATTTAGGGCTACCCTTCCCTGGATGGGTGCCAAAAGCAGATTTTCTTCTTTCCAGGAATCGATGGCAGAGCGAAGCGAGTTGATCTCTTCCTGAAGCTCTACAGATTTTTTTGAACGGGTCTCTTCGCTATCAGATCCGATGTTGATCTTCTGGCTTTTGATCTGCGAGATCATCACTTCCTTTTCGCTTATTTCTGCCCGGATACTTTGTACTTGTTTATCGATATCTGCCCTGTTTGCCCCGGCTCTCTCAACGGCGTTCTTTGACTCCAGGCCTTTGACATACAAAGATTGAGCAGACTTTAGCTGCCGATCAGCAATCAAATACTGTTCTTGTGCCTTTTGGAGTTTACCTCGAAGAGCCTCAATGGAAGCTTGTATACTTCGTATCTCTCCATCAAGGGTTCCCATCTTTCTCAGATCAAATCGACTTGATAGATCATTTTTTAGGTCTCGAAACAATCGGGTAAATCTGGAATACTCCTCCTGCAGATCCCCGACCTGAAGAATACCGGGATCCTTCAGCCCAATAAGATCCTGAGCTGAGGTTTGTTGCATGATCTGGGTCAAACTATCAAGTAGCAATACGTGCTCAAATAAGGCAGGGTTACGGATAACCACGAGGTAATCTCCATATTCAACAGACTCACCATCAGTAACCAGAAGCCGATCCAAATGGCCGCCCTTCTGAGAAACAATAGATACCGGTTCTACTTCTGTAGTAATGGTGATCGGAGCTTCAACTACATCGGGGTATTTAACCAGGTAGCTGGCTAGGCCCACAAGGATGATTCCAAGAAAGATCACCGTGGTCCCCCAACGGACGATCCACCGGGGAGGTGTCCCCAGTATTTCCTGAACTTCATCAGATCGCAGTTCTATTTTCTCAAACTCTTCCAATATGCTAGGCTCCTAATTCAAGCTGATTTTTTACAAGATGGTAATAAGCCCCTTTTAGAGCAGTAAGTTCTTTATGAGTTCCTTGTTCCACCAATTCCCCTCTTTCCAGTACAACGATATTGTCTGCATTTTTTACCGTGCTAAGACGGTGAGCAACTATCACCACCGTTTTGCCTTCGAAAAACTCTTCCAGGTTCTCCATGATCACCAATTCATTGAAAGCATCAAGGGCATTTGTGGCTTCATCAAAGAAGATATAATCCGGATTTTTGTACACGGCCCGGGCAATCAACATACGTTGCTTTTGTCCCTGGCTCAATCCCATACCATCGGCACCAACTTTGGTATTATATCCTAATGGCAGTGATTCGATATAATCCTGGAAGTTTGCAACCTTTACCGCTTGCAAAAGCTTTTTGCGATCAATTATTTCATCACCAAGCGCGATATTTTTTGCGATGGATTCAGAGAAGATATATCCATCCTGCATCACAACGCCACAGCGATCTCTCCACATGCGGTTTTGCATGTTGACAAGACTCTGATCACCAATACTGACCCGCCCGGTAGTGGGTTCATAAAAGTTTAGCAGCAATTTCAATATGGTGGTCTTTCCGGACCCACTGGTCCCGACAATGGCAGTGGTCTGTCCAGAAGGAATGCTGAACGAGATATCCTGTAACACCATTGGAGAATGCGGTCCGCTATATTGGAAAGAAACGTCCTGCAAATTCAGATCCCGTTTTTCTGGAAGCATCGGGATCTTGTTAGATGCTTCTTCCTCATTTTTCTGAGTATGTATCTCGTTCATCCTTTCCAGACTGATCTTTGCGTCCTGGGCGGAATGAATAAAGGTCACCAATTGTTCTATAGGTGCATTTAGCTGACCAATTATATATTGAACTGCCAACATCATACCCAGGGTCATTTGACCTTCAATTACCGCTCTTGCCGCCAGGAATGAGATCAGAATATTTTTGGACTCGTTGATAAAAGCGGAGCCTGATTTTTGGAATTGATCCACACGCAAAAAATCCAAACTTACCCTGAATAACTTTGCCTGTATCCGCTCCCAGGCCCAACGTTTTTGCTTTTCAGCATTGTGTAGCTTGATCTCTTTTATCCCACCGATCAATTGGATCAGGTTGCTTTGGTTTTCAGCCATTTGATCAAAGCGCTTGTAATCCAACTCCCTTCTCTTTTTAAGAAAGAGAAATATCCAAGCCAGATAGAGAACTGTCGCGAAGGAAAAAATATAGAAAATCGCCCGATCATAGTACAAAAGGACAATTCCAAAAATTACAAAATTGATCAGGCTGAAAAGAGTGATCAGGGTTGTCGAGGAAAGAAAGGTCTCTACCCTCTTATTATCAAATATCCTTTGAAGCAGATCCCCGGTCATCTTGGTATCAAAAAACCTGACGGGTAGCTTCATCATTTTTATGAGAAAATCAGAGATCAGGGAAATGTTTACCCTTACGCCAATGTGCAGGAG
>JABDJM010000541.1 GCA_013002475.1 Saprospiraceae bacterium
TTTTTTAGGATGAGTAGCAAAATCATAATGCTTAACCGTAAAGGACTAATAATATTTTTTCCACTTTTCTTATTTGGGATCTGCGGTTTTTCCCAGGTCAAATACGAGATGGAGATCAGTGTCAAAGAGGATCAGGTGCCTGGTAATGCGCTGAAGGTAATCGACAATTTCAATTTCAATAAGAAAGTAAAATGGTACAAAGAATTTGGTTTGGATGATACCACTTATGAGGCCAAAACAAAGTATCAAGGGAAGAAATACAGTGTCGAATTCTCGACAGAAGGATCCCTGGAAGATGTTGAAATTCGAACAAAAGAAAAATCCATCCCAACACCCAGCTTAAATAAGATGGGCGAGCTATTGGCATCCAGGTTTTCCAAATACAGGTTAAGGAAGATCCAGATTCAGTATTTAGGGGATCCTAATGTTATGCTTACCTCTATTAGATCTGGGAAACTACTCCCGGGGGTTGTCAAAAACTACGAAATCGTTGTGGTTGGAAAAGTTGACAAGTCATACAAAGCCATAGAATTCTTATTCTCGGAAGAGGGCGACTTGATTTTATCCCGGGAAATTATTGAAAGAAGGCAGGACCATATTGAATTCTAGATGATCCGGCAAATCCTACACATACTATTTGTGGTTAGCTGTGCTTTCCAGTTGGTTGCACAAAGTTCAAATGAGCTTGGGCTCATGTCGTATGTTAATGTAAATAAGAAGTTTGAGAAAGATTGGAATCTTAACTTGAAAATCGGAAATCGCCAATCCCTCGTCAGGGATCTTTTTGGAGAATATCCGCAAAGAGGTTTGGAAAATATTCGAACAGATTTCTCATTGTTTGCCACGCAATCAATAATATTCAACCAGCGAATTGCATTGGGGTACATTACAATTATTGGTGACGGGGAAACTCAACATAGGCTTATTCAGCAATATGCGCTGGTAAGCAAATTTGACGATTTCAGTTTATCTCAAAGGGTCTCGGTGAATCAAATTTGGAAAAAGGATGAGGACCTGAGATTCAGGCTCCGATATAGGATTGCTTCAAGCATTCCACTCAATGGTCAAACGATCAACCCTTCCGAATTTTACCTGAAAGTCAGCAATGAATTCGTTAATTCATGGCAGGGTGATACTTACGATTTGGAAATCCGCCTGGCGCCTTTTGTTGGCTATGGAATTTCCAAGATGCACAAGGTCGAGATTGGATTGGATTATCGAATAAACTCTTTCCTGGTTGACTCCCCGACCAATCGGCTCTGGATAAACCTAAATTGGTATGTATCTCTCTAGGGGTAGAATTTATAAACTAGTGACTCAAAGTCAGATAAACCATCTATAGATCTTCACTTTAAAGAGGAAAGGACAAGTCACTGTTTATCAATAATATGCCTATGCACCTGAAAATAGTGACATTGGGGAGACAAGGGAGTAAACAATAAATGCAACGATGTTGCATTTAAAATCTACCTTTACCTGCTCAATTCATTTGAACAATAATTTAAGATGAAAAATTATCTCTTGTTATTCGCCTTAGGATTATCTGCTACCCTATTCTTCAATGCTTGTAGCGATGATGATGATCCTATCATCCCTGATGAGCCAGAATTAATAACAACCTTAAATTTCAGTTTGACACCCCTGGTTGGCGGGGCTACCATAACCCTCAGTTTCAAAGACCTTGATGGAGATGGTGGAAATGATCCGGTTGTTACTCCGGGTAGTCTTGCGGCCAATACAACCTATTCCGGGACTATTGAATTACTGAATGAAACCGAAGCCCCTCCTGTGCATATAACAACAGAGGTGCAGACTGAGGCTGAGGAACATCAGTTCTTTTTCGATTCTCAGGTAGCAAACCTCATAATCACTTATGATGACCAGGATGCAAATGGACATCCAGTGGGTTTGAACAGTCTATTGGCTACCGGAGATCCTACATCAGGTACGGTGACAATAACCCTCAAGCATGAACCAGTAAAAGACGCCGCTGGTGTTTCCGATGGGGATATTACCAATGCCCAGGGGGAAACTGATATTGAGGTAACCTTTCCAATAGATGTCCAATAAGTTATTTATAGTAGGCATTGCCTTTCTTTTTCCGGTTTTTTGTGGATTCGCTCAAAGCTGTGATCTTTCTATCCATGGAAAAATCTTTGATGAAGGTTCTGAGTTCCCCCTTCAATATGTAAATGTTTTCATTCAGGAAACATCTGAAGGCACTGTAACGGATGAAGAAGGGGTTTTTACATTCGAGAATATTTGCCCCGGCGAATACCATCTCATTCTTTCTCACATCGGGTGTGAAGCAAAAAAGCTTCACCTAGAACTTGCCAGGGATACCGCCTTCCATGTAGAACTACAGCATTCTGAAACTTCATTGGGAGCCGTCGTGGTGGAAGGAGAAAAGGTCAGCCATGGCCATCCTCCTGAGGTTTCTGTGGACCGAAAGGACATAGAAGACAACACTAACCAAAGTTTATCAGGCCTACTTGAAAACCAGGCAGGTGTTCATTTAATTAAGAATGGATCTGGGATTTCAAAACCAGTGGTACACGGCCTTTATGGAAACAGGTTGACGCTTCTGAACAATGGGATCTTACAAAGCGGACAACAATGGGGCAACGACCATAGCCCTGAGATTGATCCTTATGTGGCTGATAAAATAACCGTGATCAAAGGTGCCAGCGCCATTGAATATGGTAGTGGTAATTTTGGCTCAGTAATTCTGGTTGAACCCGATCGTATCGAAAGAGAGCCCCACCTTCATGGCCAGGTTAACTATGCCTTTGAAACGAACGGAAGAGGACATAATCTAAACTTCAGACTTGGCAAATATTCGCCTGGGATCGCTTGGCGTATTAATTCCAGTCTAAAAAAATATGGGGATCGAAAAGCTTCCGATTACTTCCTGAATAACACCGGCACTGAAGAAGCAAACTTCTCCCTACAACTTGAAAAGGTTTTGAATGAAAACATCTTTTTTGATGTATACGCCAGCACTTTCAATACTGGTCTAGGAGTCCTTCGGGGGGCCCACATCGGCAACCTTACTGATCTGGAAACTGCTCTTATTAACCAGGTTCCATTTTACACAGAACCTGATTTCAGTTATGCTCTTGAAGCCCCAAGGCAGGCAGTCTCCCATCATTTGGCAAAAGCTAAGGTCAAATTTTTAATTGAAGATGATCAGAGTCTTGAAATTGTTGCGGCCGGACAACTTAACCACAGGGAGGAGTATGATGTAAGGAGAAGTGGTC
>JABDJM010000578.1 GCA_013002475.1 Saprospiraceae bacterium
ATACCAATAAAGCCAAGCATGAGGTAATCAATATGGCTATCAATAGCACTTGGTCCAGAACGGTTATAACCTCGCTGACTACCCTATTTGTGGTGGTTATCCTTCTGATCTTTGGAGGTGGTTCAATCAAAGGATTTGCCTTTGCTTTGACAGTAGGTGTTTTGGTAGGTACCTATTCTTCGGTATTTATTGCCACGCCGATCATGTCCGATCTTACTGGTGATTTAAAGCCAAAGTCTAAGAAAAAGAGCAGCAGCTTTGCCCGCGCTAAGGCATAATTGCTGAAAAATATACAGATTGAAAAAAAGGCTTCGATATTTTTTCGAGGCCTTTTTTCTTTCTATTTCCTGAAAATAAATCACTTAAACTTTAGCAAAAAATATATGTTTTTTAGCCTCAAATTCAACTGGGGTTTTGGCATAGTTCATGCCTATATAGAGATGTAAGTTTTGGTTAAAAAATTGTAAGATTCGTTCAAAGTCCGGTGTGGTAGCCGGACTTTTTTTTTGTCTCCCTTCAAACAATATACCAACAGCTTCTTCGCAACAAAGGCAAAATTCTCTGCGTTTCCTTTTTATATATATTACACTATAATATAATCTACCCCATGCGTTTCCTGCCTGGTCTCCTTTTCATTTTTGGTTTTGCAGCTTGCACCTATGTCCAAAAGATTCAGGATGGGCCTACGGCATTTGAAAGAAAGCAGTATTCCCTGGCCATTGAATTGCTTGAAACGGAATACAGGAAGGAAAAGAGTAGAGTCGAAAAAGGGAAGCAGGCCTACCAGATAGCTGAAAGTTATCGCCTGATAGGACAAGAATCCAAGAGCATTGATTGGTACAGGGTCGCCTATGATAATTCCTATGGCGTGGATGCGCTCAAAGGATACGCTTATGCCCTGAAATCCACAGAGCAATACAAGGATGCAAGGCAGGCTTTCAAAGACCTGAGCATGGAGATCGGTTCACCTTATGAGTACAGACGTGAGATCAAAATTTGTGAGGAAGCAGAGAAATGGATGGAGGAAGCCAAAAAAAGTGGCTACGAGATCAGCAATCTTCCTATCAATAGCTTTAAATCTGATTACTCTCCCCTTCTCTTATCGGAAAATCAATTAGTCTTCACCTCCGACCGTGGGGGAGTTTCTGATGAAACCTATGGCTGGACGGGAAACAAGTTCTCTGATCTTTTCCTGGCGGATCTGACATCCAATGAAGTTTCTCTTTTTGATCAGGGCAATATTAATAGTCCTGATAATGAGGGGACTTTAACAGTAAGTCCAAAGGGAGACCAAATAGTTTTTACCCGCTGTTCTCACCCTGATAAGTTTACAGACAACTACTGTCAGCTTTATGAGAGTAGAAAGGAAGGTGAGAGTTGGACACAACCCGTCCCTTTAAATTTCACTCAACAGAAAGTGAACTATATGCACCCGGCATTTAGTGATGACGGTGCAACCCTATTTTTTGCTGCGGATTATTCCGAAGGTTGGGGCGGCCTGGATATTTACATTTCTGAAAAGATACCCGAAGGCTGGGACGAACCACAATTGTTGGGAAGAATGATCAATTCTGAAGGGAATGAAAAGTTCCCCTATTACAATAATGGGATTCTATACTTTGCCTCTGATTATCATCCCGGTCTTGGTGGTCTTGACATATTTGTTTCAAAAAAAACCGGGAGGACTTCCTGGTCTCAGGCAGAAAATATGCGGGCACCAATCAACTCGGGCAAAGATGACTTTGGGTTTATTCTTGCAGAAACAAACTCTGCCGACACAACTGTAATAATTCGTGGCTATTTTAGCTCAAACCGCAAAGGTGGATTAGGGTCAGATGATATTTTTGAATTCGTCCAAAAAACCGTGGAGGAAGAAATCCCTCTTGATACTCCTGTGATTGCGGAAATCGAATATAAGATCATCCTTGAAGGCTATGTGGTTGAAAAGATCTACGAAAACCCCAACGATCCCAATAGCAAAGTATTAGGCAGAAGGCCAATAGCCAAGGCTGATGTAGCGGTTGAACCAGGAAAGATCGGCACGAAGGTCCTTACAGATCCGTCAGGGTTTTTCCAGATGGAATTAATTGAAGATCAGGCTTACCGCTTTCTGGCTTCAAAGGAAGGATACCTAAATAAAACTGCCAACTTCGACACCAAAGGGATTGGGAAGGATCCAAAAAATCCGGTATCAACTTTTGAGATTGAGATTTTACTCGACAAGATTTTCAAGAACACAGAGATAACCCTCAGCAACATATACTACGACTTCAACCAATCCTTCATTAGGGAGGATGCGAAGCCAACACTCAACCGTCTTTCTGAAACACTAAGTGAAAATCCTTCTATTAGCATTCAACTTTCTTCCCATACCGATTGTCGGGGTAATAATGGGTACAATCAATCACTTAGCCAGCGGCGCGCGCAAGCAGCGGTTGATTATCTGATTGACCTTGGAATCGACGGAACCCGGCTTTCAGCCGTAGGCTACGGAGAGAACTCCCCTGCTGTTGATTGCGCTTGCAATCGATGTACTGAAACGGAGCATCAGTCCAACAGAAGGACAACCTTTAAGGTCTTGGACTAGCCAACAACTACATTGATCATCCGGTTGGGAACAACGATCACCTTTCTCACAGTTTTACCCTCGGTCCACTTCTTTGTGATTTCTAATTCCAAGGCGGATTTTTCTAACTCTTCTTTTGTTGCCGTTGAAGGAAAATCAGCTGTTCCTCTCTTTTTACCATTAATACTGATAGGATAAGTCACTGAATCTTCAACGAGATATTCTTCCACCAAGTCTGGGAATTGTGCTTCCTGGATAGTGGTCATGTTTTCATGATTGCCCAGGTGTCCCCAAAGTTCCTCTGCAATATGCGGCCCAAATGGAGCCATCAGAATGGCAAGAGGTTCAAGGATTGCCC
>JABDJM010000048.1 GCA_013002475.1 Saprospiraceae bacterium
GAAGATACGCTGGCCATGTTACGCAAGGAAAGAGAGTATCGTAATTTTCTGATCTGCGAGGTCCCGAACGAGGATTTTGCACAGACGATTCTCAGACAGTTTTTCTTCGATGTTTTTCATTACCTCCAGTATGAGGCTTTGAAAAGCAGTTCAGATGAGACACTTGTTGCGATCGCTGAAAAATCGATCAAGGAAGTCGCCTACCATGTTCGATATAGTGGGGAGTGGGTTATTCGCTTAGGTGATGGAACTGACATTAGTCATGAAAAAATGAAAAGCGCCCTTGAGTTTTTATGGCCTTTTACCGGCGAGTTGTTTGAAAGCGATGAGCTTGATGCCTGGGCTGTTGAAAAGGAGATCGGCTTTGATCCGGCAGCCCTGAAGAAAGGATGGACAGAAAAGGTAAACGCTGTATTCGATCAGGCGGGCCTGCAGCTCCCTGAAAAGGCTTGGATGCAGTCCGGTGGAAAAAAAGGGTACCACACTGAATACATGGGGTACATATTATCCGAATTACAAATGATGCAAAGAACTTATCCAGGATTAGAATGGTAACTATAGAATATTCAAAAGAAAAGATCTATGAGATCCTTGAACAAGTGAAGGATCCGGAAATTCCCGTGTTAAGTGTCATCGACATGGGGATCATTCGTGATGTCCAAGAGATAGAGGGAAAGATCGTGGTAAGTATAACTCCGACATATTCTGGCTGCCCTGCAATGAATATGATCGCTGCCAACATAAAGATCCATCTGGCAGCGGCCGGCTACTTTCAGGTAGATATCAAAGAGGTGTTAAGCCCTGCCTGGACCACAGACTGGATGACCGAGGAAGGAAAACGAAAATTGAAGGAATTTGGAATTGCTCCGCCTGTCCGGGGTGGAGCTGAAAACAATGTCCTGTTTGCGGAGCCGACGCCTGTTCCTTGTCCAAGGTGCGAGAGCGCTAATACAGAACTAGTAAGTCAATTTGGAAGTACGGCCTGTAAAGCCATGTATAAGTGCCTCGACTGCTTAGAGCCCTTCGACTATTTCAAATGCCATTAGGAGCCGAAATTCTCCTGCCAGGCCAGTACACCACCCAATAGGTTTCTGACATTTTCAAAACCGGCCTGCTTCATTAATTGCTGAGCCATGCCCGATCGATTACCGGACCTGCAATACACGATAACCTCTTCAGTTTTTTTGTCCTCGAACTCCTCAAAAATCCTGGTTACCTCTCCAAGTGGAATCAAGGTCCCCCCTAAATTGAATTCGTCATGCTCGTAGGGTTCTCGAACATCAATTAACACTAGTTCTGAGCCATTGCTGATCTTTTCCTTTAGTTCCTGAACGTTGATATCCATTTTGCTCTAGTTTCAATTATTTAACGGAGGATTTGAATTATTGCTATTTCTCTCATTTGGTAGTCCTGGCTTCCTACTTCCAAATAGTAGGTTCCAGGTACAAGGTCAGAAACATCTAAAAGCGGGTTATTGTTCGATGTAAAAACCTCTCGGCCAAAGAGATCGTAAATAGTGGCTTTGAAGTTTTCCAGTGGCACTTGAATGTTTAGCAAACCGCTTGACGGATTTGGAAAAACTTTCAATGATACTTGTTGTTGCTCCCCTATATTTGTGGCAATTGGTTCTTCGGCTCCAAGGATTGCGCGCAACAACAAAGAGCCAGGGATATCCAGCCCTGCCCAGCTGTCATCCAAAAAGAAATATTGCTTATCAGAATATTGAATATTGTTTTGATCCAGCCCGATCAGGATCCGAATGGACGGTTGGATTTGCTCAATTACAAGGAAATAATTTCCGGGATCAAGATTCAAAGCTTCCGGGTCGCCTGATTCATTCCTAAGTTTATACGTGGTAAAGCCCTGGAGCTTTTCTTCCAAAGCATCTGCAAACAGGGTCTCATATTCACCGCTTAGAAAAATTGCCGGACTACTTAAATCACTTTGATGGATTCGGACCCGGAAACCCACTGAAGAAGGTTGCCCCAATCGTGGAAACATGACTGAAAATCCCTGTAGGCTGTCCGGTTCGTTAATGTCAAATTCAATAGCCAGCGATTGGCCAGTATCCTCCAGCTTTAATGCCAGCTCTGCCGTCCCATCATCATAAGCCAGGTAATCCGAAAAGTGGGTCGTTGTGATCACAGAATTATTTTGCTCCACAGCAGGGAACTCAGCCGGGTTTTCATCTCCCACCTCAATAGTATAGCTTAGATCTACCTTAAGATCCATATCACTTGGGTCAAACAATCCCTCCAAATCAAAGCCTGGCATAGGCCTGTCAAAAATGGTTTCCTCTGAGGGAGGAATATTGGCCGCATCTAAAAGGGTATTTCCACTCAGGACAGTGACAGCATTTGTCGTTTCCTCAACCGAGAGAGAAGAGTTGCCAATGGATTGGGTCTCCTCGAAAAAACTTCGCAATGAAACTGAATACCCGGTGATAAGCTCTGAACTCTGATGCCCATCGAATTGCTTCCAGGGAAGGGCAGAATAGTTTGACAGTAAATTTTCAGGGTATTGGGTAAAAGCAATATCTGAAAATCTGCCGGTGGGGATTTCGTCCTTGTTGATCCGAACATAATCCAAATGCCAAAGGTCATTCAGACCGACATTGGAAGAAAGATTGTAGAACCGAAACTGAAATCCACTAAATAAAAAACCGGGTTGGTTGATATGAACGGTCGATATATCTTCAAAAGGGACCTGGTCGATCAGGGAATAACTTTGATCTACCACATCAGTCCAAACTTTTACCCAATCTCCACTTTGGTCTTTAAATTCCAGTATCAGGGAGTCGGTAGGGCCGGGAGCAAAGCCAAGGCCCTTCGGTGCCGCATAAAAGGACAAATAGACATTATCGGCATTTAATCCTGATAGATCGAGATAGTTGGATGTCAGTTTATCAGAAATTCCAAAACCGCCCACATAAGGTGTCCCTTTTTCATCAATACCGTCAAAAGTGGCAACTCCGATGGAGGGTGGTTGAAAGGCCAGAGAGTTATTAATAAACACCTGATCATCCAACCACAAGGATGGATCGGGATAAGGACCTGCATAACTGAAGTCTTCAAATATGGGAAGAGGCAGCGTATCGCCGACTACTCGGATAGGAAATCGAAAAGTGTCTGAGATGCACCATTCATCAGTAGCAATCAGGCAAGCAGCTGTCAAGCCTGCAAAGCGTGTGCTCGTAAACTGAAAGCAACTGTCAGCTTCACCCAGCGAACCCAAATTATCACCTTCACAAAAAGCTAAGTTATAGGAATAGATTTCACCTGGAAGTAAACTAACCGGACTACAAAGTTCTAATGTAGTTTCTATTGGGATTACACTTTCCGGGGTCATGACCGTAATATTTTCCCGACGAATAATTAGTGGAAACAAAACCTCCTCGCAATTGGCATTGTCATCACAAACCAATATTGCCAGGGTGTCATTGAAGCTTAACTCTGAAATATCAATGGGAGTGTATTCGATGCAAAATTCTCCAGAGAGGATAGTTGCAGAACCATCGACCAGTTCATCACAATTCCCACAAGCGATGCTATCAATCTGAGGAAAGGCCTGGGTGGAGATACAGATCTTTCTGGGGATTTCACTTGTGCAGAACACATCTTGGCCATCAGAGAAGGTCTCCAAGTCAATATTCTCGCAACCGTTCAAAAATCTAACATCGGCAATTTCCCCAGAGAAGGAGGGAGCGGAGGTTATTGAAAGGCTGTATCGATCCTGAAGAACCTGGTTCGATTGAAGGGGCAGGAGGGTTTCCTGACCTAATATTCCTGTGCTAAATGCAAGGAAACAAAGAAAAGTTGGGATCCATTTCATAGTGTCAGACGTCTTCAGGATTTAACGGGATGGGCTTTTCCTTGTTGCCCCGAATTGCCAAATATGGCTATTTATCTACTGGTTGTCTTTTTTCTTCTTCTGGGCTTCCCGATAATCATCCCCACCGCAATCTTTTGGTCTGTTTTGGCTTAGAACCACATCTATAGTTGCACCGATATCCATTTTAGCAGATGGGGAGTATGAAGGATTTTGCTGAATGACAAAGGCTGTCGATTGTTCAGTTACAGATTTATCAAGCGTGACCTTACCGATCTTGACCTTTGTAGAGCGGGTTAAGAAGCTGGCCTCCTCGAAATTCATGCAAACCAAATTAGGAATCGAAACTCTTCCTCCGGAACGATCTGATACAACGAACTCAACGATGCTTCCCATAGGGACCTTAAATCCTTCACCCAATTTTTCAGTTATATCGTCCCCTTGGAAATGGACTTCCAGAATAGTATTTCTAGCTAACCTTATGGAATACCGCCTATCAGAAATTTTTGGAGTTACTCCAATACGGTCTAATTTTCGGGAATACTGGTTGAAGTCATCATTTCCTCCGGTCAGGTCTGGCAATTTGACCAGGTCAGCAAGGACCTTGCTAATAGTCACATAGATCTTACGGCCCTCTTTAACCTTCGAACCTGAAAGCGGATTTTGGTTTAAGATCAGCTGGGGTTCCTCGTTTAGGACAAAAATGGAATCAGCGAGGATCAACTCAAAGCTTTTTTCCTCAGCCATTTCGCGGGCTTCCTCAAAATTCATATTGACCAAATCCGGGACAGTAAGCTTTTGGCCATGGTTTGTGTAGCAATTCAGAACCTGGCTGGTCAAAAGAAGAAAAAGGATCATGAAGGCAACGAGATAGCCGAGGTTTTTCAGAAAGGCAGGGTGTTTAATGACAGCCCA
>JABDJM010000083.1 GCA_013002475.1 Saprospiraceae bacterium
TGGGTATATACGATGTTCCCATTTTCATCCAGCAAAAATGTCATCGGAACAGTTTGGAAGTTCATGGCCCTTTGAAGCTCTTGCTTTACATCTGATAGAATGATGTACTCCCATCGTTTGCTTTCGACAAGAGGTCTGACCTTTGAGAGTTGTCTCGCATTATCAGTAGTAACAGCTACCAGCTCCATATCATATTCTTCCTGCCAGTCTTCATAGACTTCAGCAATGGCATCCAGTTCTCGTTTGCAGGGAGAACACCAGGTTGCCCAAAAGCTGATCACAGTGATCTTTCCGTTTTTTGCATACTCCTGAATATTGACCGTTGCCCCATCCAAGGTTTTAATTGCTACTGATGGCAGGGCTTTTTGTCCGGATAGTTGAATGCTCAGGAGGAAGACTGCAGATAAGATTAGATATTTCATTAATACGAATTTCAATTTTTTAGATCCTAAAGTCGAAGATGGGTTAAAAGCGACTTCTAAACGATACTTCAACGAAAATACATTTCATAAATCATATGTGCGGCTGTTTAACGTATCTTTAACCTCGCGAAAAATCAAAGCTATGACAGGGGAATCTTTCAAGCGCTGGATTTGGGCCTGGGTGTTTCTTTCACCCTTTGCAATGCAGGGACAGAATAATTTTGGGACCCTTTCCGGAAACCTTGAGTTAAATGGCAATTTTTTTATTCGAGACTCAGTCATTGAGGCTTCCAATACGCCACAATATGACCACCAACTCTACGGAGCTGAGGGCTGGATGCAGCTAAACTACAGCGGCTTTGGCTTTGACATTGGTCTTCGCTATGATGTTTTCAACAACTCCAGCCTGCTTAATCGACAGGATAGTTATACCGATCAAGGGTTAGGTCGCTGGTATATCAAAAAGAAGATCAACGATCTCGGGATCTCCGGAGGTTATTTGTATGACCAAATAGGAAGCGGGATCATCTTTAGAGCATTTGAAGACAGGGCTTTATTGATTGACAATGCCCTCAAAGGATTTAGGCTCACCTATGACCTTGGGGATAACTGGTCGGTGAAAGCTTTTACCGGGAGACAAAAACGACAGTTTTCGGACTATGATTCCGTGGTCAAAGGAGCATCTATAGAGGGCTTCATTACTGGCAATGATTCTACCAAAACGTCTAATTGGAGTCTTGCTCCAGGAGTGGGGATAGTCAACAGAACTTTTGATGATGCCACCATGGAAGGTGTGGTCGGAGAGTTATCCAACTATCTTCCAGAAGATGAGATAACGCCCAAGTACAATAATTACGCGGTAAGTTTTTTCAATACGCTTTCGGTCGGAAGTTTTTCCTGGTATTTAGAGGCCGCATATAAAACACCGGATGTATTCATTGATCCTTTTGCGGAGCGGGTCCTTTTGACAGGAGCAACCACCACCGGAAAGATCGTAGATCGGGCAGGGAACATTATCTATACCAGCCTCGGATACGCGGCAAGTGGATTTGGAGGAACTCTGGAGTATAAGCGAACCGAGGACTTCACTTTAAGGACTGATCCTTTTGCCTTGGCCAACCAGGGCATGATCAATTTCTTGCCTCCGATGGCACGAGTCAACACCTACCGCCTGACAGCCCGCTACGCTCCCGCCACTCAGGAACTTGGAGAGCAGGCTGTACAAGTGGACCTTCGATACAGCCCTAGCAGAAAGTGGAACTTTAATGTCAATATATCAAACATCACCAACCTGGATAGTGACCTTCTATACAGGGAGATCTACTCAGAAATTTCCTATAAGTATAAAAGGAAGTGGACACTTTCAGGAGGGCTACAACTTCAGAGTTATAACCAGGATATTTTTGAAAATAAACCAGGTGTTCCTATAGTTGAAACCATTACTCCTTTTGCAGAATTTCTGTATAAAATTGACCGGAAGAAATCTATCCGAACGGAATTCCAATTTTTGTCAACGGATCAGGATTTTGGAGATTGGGTCTTTGGATTGGTTGAATTTTCAATTGCACCCAACTGGACCTTTACGGTATCCGATATGTACAACCTGGAAGACCTCCGTTTCGAACCCCATCATTTTCCAAGAGTAGATGTGTTTTACAATTACAAAGCAAATCGCTTTTCATTGAGTTATATCAAACAAGTGGAAGGCATCGTTTGTACCGGAGGGATTTGTAGACTGGAACCTGCCTTTAGCGGCGTTCGATTGACAGTCAATTCAACTTTTTAATTGTACGAAATGAGAGTCTTAGTTATACTTTTTAGTCTGGTAATATTTCTTGGATCCTGCGATGAGATTGC
>JABDJM010000056.1 GCA_013002475.1 Saprospiraceae bacterium
ATCAGCACCTACTTCGTAATCAATCCATTTGGTTACCGCCAGCCCACCTGCAAATTCAAATTTACATGCCACACGAATCGTAGACCCCAAAGTTTGTCCTGCTAAGGTTAGAGAAAAGATGTTTCCGGAAAGCTGATCCATTCTTTTTTCAGTGAATGGAGATTCAGTCCTCAAAAGTGCCTGTACACCTACTTTGTCAGTATCAAGCAATTCAAAAAGTACGGTCACATTAGTCCCAACTGATTCAAATGTTGCTTTATATCCTACTGAAAACGTACCTTCCACCGCATCCGCAGAAGTCTCCACACAAGACCTCACCTCCTGAACAGCCACATTGACTATTTGAGAAGTTGCCTGCTCACCTCCATTGTCCGTTGCTTTGGCCGAAAGTTGATGGTTTCCAATACTTGCGTCCGTCCAAACCAGGCTGTAAGGATCCGTTGAATCTTCGCCAATTTTTGTCGTCCCATCATAAAACTCAACCAGGGTTACCTCTCCATCCAGATCGCTGGCAGATGCCGAGATCGTAATGGCTGATCCCTCTCTGAAGGTCGAATTGTTCGCTGGTGATGTGATGTTAACAGAGGGTTTGGTATTACCTGTTTCAGATACAATTACCAACACATAGCTGGTGGATGTATAGGTGCCATCGCTAACTGTTAGCTTGAATTTATATACCCCCTCTTCTAAATTGGAAATATCAGGTGTAGAGATACCATTGTCAGAAAAAACTACTGTGGAAGGTCCATAAACCTGTACCCAGTTAAAACTAAGTGTATCCCCTCCGGGATCACTGCTCAATGAACCGTCCAGGGAAGCTGTTGAAGCTGGTAGAATAACGACCACATTTTCCCCTGCATCTGCTATTGGTTGACTGTACGGGAGCTCTTCCTGATAAGCAAATGTCATTCTTGCCAGATTAAACTCACCATTATCAAAGGCCAGCCTCAAAATATGTTCACCTTTGGGCAGTGCGATACCGCTAACCGATTTTGATGCCCAGTCATCCCAACCACTGGTATAGTCCAAATGAATATCCTCACTAATTGGTTGACCTTCTAATTCCAAATGAAACGGACCTCCGCCAGCCTGATTGTCCGAGGCATACCGAAGTGACATTTCATAGAGTCCTGAACTTTCAACATTAATTGTATATTCCACCCACTCTCCTCCGGATATCCATCCGATAGTCGCTCCCTCAGTACTGGAAAATGCTACATCAACCGATTCATCCAATCGATAATCGCCGTGGTTTTCAGGTGTCACGTCAATGTAGGAGATTCCCTGTCCGCTACCACCCGCGAACTTATCGTATTCCCCGGCCTCCAATACGCCCGGAATACCGGTTGGCGTGCCTGAATATGGCTCCTGCTCTCCAACTACTACTGTAACAATATTGGAAACCCCAAAATCCTCTCCTTCAAATATTTTAGCATAAAAATCATACACTCCTGCGGTAAGATTTTCAGCTTTGAGAAAGAAGGGTGGATCAATTACCGTTCCTACAAGTACTCCATCATTGTAGAATTCTACTTTCGAGGTACTGTCATTGTCCGTACTCATCGTCAGGTCAACGCTGCCACCAGGGTAAGCACTTGGGAAACTTGACATCAAAACACCATCTATAGTTACGTCTCGATTTGTTGCCATACTTCTGGCCGGTACAACCAATTCGTATCCGTCTGAAAAGGTTACGAGGATCTGTTCATTGGAATAATTATGAGCTACATACGTGTAATTTCCACTCTTTTGAAATACCACGGCCATTGGATAATCTGCAGTTATAGAGGCGTCTATTTGTCCAATTGCATTCATGGAATGGAGCCAATAGTAGGTCTGTGCATCGGACACCCCAAATTTCAGCTCCCGATCCTGATTGGTATTGTATAAATCAATGGCCTTCTGCGGGTCAGTGAAAGCCAGGTACTGGTACATGATATCATGCCACAAATTAGGATTTACCTCATTCCCAAGAATACCGGTATTCTGCTCAATTTCTGTCCAAAGATTTTCAGCATAAGCAATGTTATGCCCAAGGTACATGGAACCACCATGAATGGGATATAATTCAATACCATAGGAAGCAGCAATGTCAGCAGTAAAAAAAGTACCGTTGTCGTAAGAGTTACCCCAAACCCGGGAGACAACAGAATACTGATTATCAGGAAAAATTCTACCTTCAATATCAAACCAGTATTCTTCAACTGCAGATTGTTCTGTGGTGTACAGGTAAATTCCCAAGTCTCTTATAGCGTCATCTCCGGTCACCATTCCCCAATGAATCAGTGAGGAATTGAACTGCATACTTTCCGAAGTGGACTCCTGGTCATTTCCCTGAGGAAATGATGCAAATCCATTGGCCCAGCAATGTCCTGCATAGGGACTGAAATTTCTTAGAAAAGGAAAAAGAGCATCGTTACGATCTGATGTAGCTGCATCACGAACGAGCAGATTGATCATGTCTCCCCATCCCTCAGCCCATCCAGGCTCGAATTGCTCCAGGAATGCCGCTGCATGGATAAAATAACCCCAGTGAAAATGATGATCGTTGATATTGTTATCTTGACCATGACCAGCAGGATAGCCGAGCATAGCGGTCCAGTCTGAGTTATAGTAGAACAAAAAGG
>JABDJM010000088.1 GCA_013002475.1 Saprospiraceae bacterium
CTGGATTGTATTCAGGGGCAAAGCATTATTTCCAAGAGTATGATCTTCCCATTCTGCATTTTCCTCAGCAGCATTTTGCTTCTCAGGCAAAGAATTCCAGGAACCGACTAAAAAAGACAGGGCACAGACAAGGAGAATATGGCCAAAGGACTTCACATGATGGAATTAGCACATATCATTCCAATCTCCACCGAGTTTATTGTCTTTCGGGCAATATCTGCTCCTCTGGAGGACTTTTTTGAGGTTTCTTTGGAGTGGATTGCTAATAGTTTGGAAGAGCGGGTATAGCTTCTGGCAATCTTCTTCCAGATCAATGTTCAATGTCGGACCTAAATATTTATAGCATCCTTAACCTTGTCCCAGACCTTTCTTGGTATGCTTCTTTTGTCTCTGATGATCTCATAATAGATCTCTTCCTGGGCACCAAAGGATCGGAAAAATGTCTTTACACCCGGAATATCAGACCCTTCAAAATCCAGGATAAAATCTTGTCCGGAATACTTTTCAATTACATGGTTTAGGAGATGAGCCATTCCATTTCTTTCCTTCCCTAAAGAACTGCTGGATCCAAATAGATTGATGATCCGGTTTTTGTAGATCAGGAAAAATCCGTCTGCGAGAATTTGATCATTATCATCCCTTAGGGAGAACAGTTTACCCAATCCATTTCGCTGAAGGTTGGTCAAAAGCTTTTCGGCAAGAAGATATTTTTTGGAACCCACCTTAACCTGGGATTCCAAATTGCTTTTGTAATGTGCAACCACCTCCTGTATTGAACCACTATCATTGAATTGGAGTCCTCCCTGGTTTTCTTTTTTAAGCCTTTTTCTCAATGACTTTTGAAATCCCTGGAACAGGCTTGTGTAAGACTCATTTAGAGGGAGGATTAGGTTGGTTCTTTTTCTAACAAACTTCGTATTCACACATGAGAGATCCTGGTGTGGATGTACTTTTATTTGGACAAAAGGATAGTGGGAAAAAATATACTGGAGGAATTCCCTTCCATTGTTTTTAGTCCTTGAAAAAACTCCCAGTTGCTGGGTCATAAAAGGCTGACGAACCGAATTATTCCGCAGTGGGACCGGAAAGACAGATTCGTAATCGCCTTCAACTAATCCACCAAAATTGCCGCCGGTCGTGATATCCAGATAATCGAAAAGGGCATAGGGTAGGGGGTTAGACGAAGATGCTATGCAAGCATCCCAAGACTGTTTATCAATTTCCTTTTTATGCAGAAAACGGAAGCCCACGATAAGATTTAGTTTTAAATGAAAGTCCCTACAGCATCACAAATATAATCGGAAGACTGAGTGCCAGCATTAAACCATCAACGAGCCCTGTGTAATAATAGTCATGTCGGTCAGGGGTGGCTAAAAAAAGCAAGACCAAAGCCAGAATGTAAATGGAAAAGAAAGTCCCGGCAACTGGTAATGAAATCCATCCATGATAGAAAGCCATCGCCGTCATTCCAAGGAGGATTAGGGTGATTATGGATCCAAGGATCCGGGTGTTATTAGGTCCCAATTGCCCGGGCAAAGTTTTGACTTCGTTCTGGGAATCCACCTTCAGATCCCGAATATCAAACGGTAAAGTTATCAAGAGAATAAACAGAAACCTGTCAATGCATATCCAGGTCTGCTTTGGACCAAATTCCACGTCAAGCTCCATCAATGGAATTATGGCCGTTAAACCCATCCAGCAGATGGCAATGAGGAAAATCTTCAAATAATGAATGTCCCTAAGTCTTTTGGAGCCTTGTAAAAAGGGAATAACATAAGCTAAAGAAAGAATGCAAAGGGGGATAAGGGCTAACCAAGTTTCAGGTTGCAGACTGTACAGAGAAATGGTTGCCACAAGCAACCCAAGAGCGGCATAGGTCTTAATGTGATTTCGGTAGCGGTAGATTACCGAATACCTTTCTTCCTCGAGAAAGTTTTTTAATTGTAAGATCCCTACAGAACGGTGAACGCCATAAATAAAGAGTGTGCCTCCAAAAACGAAAAAGTTAACCGGAGATAGCAGATTGTTCTCTCCTGACAATGCCAAAGTGAGAGCTGCACAACTTGTGGCGCAGATGGCGATCCAAAAATTTCCGTAAAGGACGAGATCTACTATGGCCTTCAGCCATTTCACGCCTAAAAGTATTTAAAGGAATGTCCTTTTTTGATCCTTAGGAGTGTTTCGTAGATCAGCTTGATCACGCTTTCAACATCCTTTTTATGCGCCATTTCAACGGTAGTGTGCATGTATCGAAGTGGGAGGCTGATCAAGGCACTCGGTACTCCGGAGTTACTATAAGCGAAAGCATCTGTATCTGTGCCGGTAGATCTGGAGGAAGCTTCAAGTTGAAGTGGGATCTTTTTTGCTGCGGCTGTATCCCGGATCAGTTGCAAAAGGTTATTATGAACAGCCGGGGCAAAGGTGACCGAAGGTCCTTTTCCAATTTTTACATCTCCATCCCTCTGCTTATTCATCATCGGCGAATGCGTGTCATGGGTAACATCTGTTACGATGGCCACATCAGGCTTAATGTGTTCTGCTATCATTTGAGCACCACGCAAACCGATCTCCTCCTGAACTGCATTCACGATGTAGAGTGTATAAGGAAGCTTTTTCTTTTTTTCTTTTAGCATGCGGGCAACTTCAGCAATGCAGAATCCACCCATTCGATTATCTAATGCTCTTCCGACGAAATGATTCTTGTTAAGGATCATCATCTCATCATCAAAGGTTATAACACAACCCACATGAATCCCTAGTTTTTCCACTTCAGCTTTGGAAGTAGCTCCTACATCGATGAAAAGCTTCTCGAGCTTAGGGGCAATTTTTTCTTGCTCACCTCTGCGAACATGGATAGCAGGCCAGCCGAAAACTCCCTTTACGATTCCTTTCTTCGTATGGATATTGACTCTTTTTGCCGGGGCGATCTGATGATCTGATCCTCCATTGCGAACTACCCGAATGAAGCCGTCATCATTAATATAGGATACGAACCAGCTGATCTCATCTGCATGGCCTTCAATGACTACCTTATAATCCTGGCCTGGATTGATAATACCATAGGCAGTACCATAATTGTCAGAACCCCACTCATCGATGTAGGGCTTCAGGTAGGAAAGCCATAGTTTTTGACCTTCAGCTTCAAAGCCGGTAGGAGAGGGGTTATTCAGGTAAGCCTGCAGGAATTCTTCAGACTTTTTGGTGATGATTGGCATAGTAAACTTTTAGCGTTATTTGGAAGACCAGTCCATTGGATTACGTCGCCAAGCCGTTAGGGTTTCTATTTGATCAGCGTGGATATAGTTCTGTTTACTGGCTTCTTGTATTAGAATATTATAGTTGCTTAGGGTTTCAAAGGGGCACCCGGCTTCTTCAAATGCCTGGGATGCCTTGTCAAACCCGTAGGAAAAAACGGCTACGACTGCCTTGACTTCTGCATTCGCCGCTCGCAAGGCATCTACAGCTTTTAGGCTGGAACCACCCGTGGAAATAAGGTCTTCAACTACAAGACATTTAGCGCCTGGCTTCAGGTGGCCTTCAATTTGGTTTTCCCGACCGTGTCCTTTGGCTTTAGACCTTATGTACACAAAAGGCAATTTAAGGCGACTGGCAAGCAAAGCTCCAAAGGCGATCCCTGCAGTAGCTACTCCGGCCACATAATCAAAGGGTGCATGGTTAGGAGCAACCTCTACAAATGCATCAATAACCTTATTACGTGTGGAAGGATAGGAGAGCAATAGCCGGTTGTCGCAATAGACTGGAGATTGAATGCCCGAGGCCCAGGTGAAAGGTCTTTCCGGGCTTAATTTAATTGCTTTAATTTGCAGTAGTTCTAAAGCAATTTCTTCAGCGATGGTAAGCGTTTCGGGCTCCTTCATAATCGGCGCTAAATGTACAAAATATATGTAAATGGAACTCCCCTGGTGCTTAGCAAGACCGAGGAGGACTTTAAGGAATTTCAGGGAAAGGACGATGTGCTGGTAAATGCATACTCAGGGGGTCCAAAGCACCTTTTACAGGTCATTGATATGCTGGAAAAAACGGATCGTTGGGCCTTAGTAATCCTGCATGCAGAAAATCCTAAAAGGCTCTGGAAAGACTTCAAAAAGATCTTCAAGAGGATCGATGCAGCTGGTGGGATAGTCATGAACCCCTCCCAAAAGATTCTGGC
>JABDJM010000112.1 GCA_013002475.1 Saprospiraceae bacterium
TATTTATACCTCCTTTGGGTTAGCCGTCTTGGAAAACCTACCCAGTCTAAGAAAATCGATAGGGTGTCCGGTATTCCCCAATGTGGTCAGATCCAAAACGATCTTTCCTATCACCGGCGCAAATTTAAAGCCGTGACCACTGAACCCAGCGGCAAATACTACTTTTTGGTCCGTCCCGGGAAGAAAGTCAATTATGAAATCTTTGTCAGGAGAATTCGAGTAGAAGCAAGTGGCTCTGTCCACAAGTTGTGGATTTTCCAGACGCAGGTATTTGTCTATGAATTTTTCTATATGAACTAACTCCTCCCCATAAGGAGTTTCGACATGATCAGCTCCAATAAAATTTTCAGACATGATCTCCCCTGGATAATGGTAGGCGATCTTTAAGCCCCTGGGATGATGAGAGGTTCCCGTTTGGAAATAGGGAAAGCCATAAAATAGTCCCGGGTAATCCGGATCCTGGAAACACCAACATGGGAATTTTCCTTCTTGGAAGCTTTCCGAATTATCAATCTCAAACCAAAATAATTTTTGGCGGGTTACCTCTACTTTTCTACGAAGCTTTGGGATCAATGGGCCGGAATATGCCCCCGAGGTGATCACAATTTTCCTGGACTTGTAAACTTCCTTTTTGGTATACACTTCAACATGCCCATTTCTCAATTCCCATCCGACCACTCTGTCATCGAATTGGAAATCACATCCCTGTTTGCGGGCAAGTTCAAGAACTGTTTCAATCGACTCATCAGCAATTGCAAATCCGGCATTTTTCTCGAACAACATTTTAAAAGATCCTGGAACATCAAATCCAGCCTCTTTATCTGCACCAAGGCTTGGTTCTATGTTTAGCTGGTGGTCATTGACTGATCGAAGAACACCGGAAATCAATTCACTTTCCGGCTCACCGCCATAGGCCAAACCGCACTTATGGAAAAGAGTCTTACCAGCTTCATTTTCCCAGGAATTCCATCCCTCATAGGCGGAATGAAGCAGGGGTACATAGTTTGGATGTTCAAAATAAGCCTGTCGAATGATTCGGGTCCCTCCGGAGTGAGAGCCATTTTTATGAGGCGGTTTAAACTGGTCGAGTCCTAAAACATTTAGGCCTGCCTTCGCCGCATGATAACAAACAGAAGAGCCCATAGTACCAGTACCCAGAATGATGAGGTCATACATATTTCTCAATCTAGATGAAATGTGGGGTTCAGGGCGAGGTAGTTTCAGGGAGCCGAGGGGGCTCCGTGAAGGGGTTTTTACGCTTTTGGGCATAACAAAGTTCCTATAATTGCCTCATTTTTCTAAACCCCTTTTCCATATATTACGCGCTTCCACATAATCATTTCATGAAACAAGATTCCATTCAAAAGATCATGGTTGCCAACCGCGGAGAGATTGCCATCCGCATATTGAGGGCAGCTTCAGAACTTAAGTTACGTACTGTTGCTATTTACACCCATGAAGATCGGTATTCTTTACACAGGTACAAGGCTGATGAAAGCTATAGGATCGGTGAAGAAAATGATCCTTTGAAGCCCTATTTAGATATTGAGGAGATACTTCGTGTGGCAAAAAAATATCGCGTTGATGCCATTCATCCGGGTTATGGATTCCTTTCCGAAAATGTGAATTTCGCCCGTAGGTGTAAGGAAGAAGGGATTGTTTTTATTGGTCCTGCAGCAGAGGTGATGGAAAGGCTAGGTGATAAAGTAGCTGCAAAGGTCATCGCCAGAGAACAGCAGATTCCGCTGATCGAGGATAGCAAAGGTCCTCTCAATGACAATCTGGAAATCATGGAGGAGGCAGAACGCATTGGCTATCCGATCATGGTAAAAGCCGCCGCGGGCGGCGGGGGCCGGGGGATGAGGGTCGTTCGATCCAAGGATCAACTTATTGGGGAATATAATGAAGCGAAAAGCGAAGCGCAAAAGGCATTCGGGGATGGTACTATCTTTCTTGAGAAATATATAGAAAACCCGAAGCATATTGAAGTACAGATCCTTGGTGATCTTCATGGAAATCTTGTCCACTTATTTGAAAGGGATTGCTCCGTTCAGCGAAGATTTCAAAAAGTAGTCGAGATCGCTCCTTCCCTTGGATTAAAGGAGGAGACCCGCGAAGCCCTTTACAATTATGCTCTTAAGATTACCAAGGCTGTTGATTATACCCATGCTGGTACGGTGGAGTTTTTGATCGACCAGGAAGAGAACATTTACTTCATAGAGGTG
>JABDJM010000121.1 GCA_013002475.1 Saprospiraceae bacterium
GAGCCTGTATAGGCGGTTAGCGATGGACATGCTTTTTCTGCCTGCATGCTGAGTTCAAGGTTTCCGTTTTCAGGCATGATCAGGGAAAACCAAACGTCTTTGGTGTTCTCCAGATCTTTGCATGGTGTGCTTGTCAGGCCGTTGCTTTTGTTTGCCCCTTCAAGGCTAAAGTCATAATAGGAGGCATCTGTAGTCGCTGCCAATCTGATGGCAGCATCGCAATCATCATTAGCGGGAGTTGTCTGAGCAAAAGGGTGGCTGGAGAGGCCGATCGCCAAGGCGATCATCATTGTAATTCGGGTCATTAGTTTTGTGGAGCTATTCATGGTTATGTCGTTTTTTCACTTTCCTCAAAGCGATGAATAAAAGCTCATAGTGTTAAAAAGGTTTTTAAGGTGCGGCGATCAAAATATTTTCGGAGCAATTCGATCGCATGCCAAACTCAGTACAATTTCCTGTCCATAGTGCCAAAAAACGGCTACCGATTTAGCGGTAATTTGAGGTATCATTTTTTTTATCATATTTAACCTATTGTCATGTAGGAGCAGATGTATTGAATTATTATTCAATTCGACTTAAGGCAAGGAGTACCTGGACAGTCCATATTCCAAAAAACTGAGTCGGGACTCATGAAATAGTTTTTTTTTGTTCCCAGAAAGGGCCTTGATGGGTGAATTAGGGAGGTATGAGAAAACCTAATTAATGGTATATCCAATCCTTACATCTGTGAAATTTGCAACATGACCATATACCTTTAGATTAAAACCAACCTGCAGATTTTGATTGATCCTGTAAGTCAACCCATATCGTTGGTAAAAGTCAGAATATATTGAATAGGGTTTGTACACATACACGCCAAACTGTTGGCTAAACAGGAATTTTCCTAGGAGGAATTCATGGCCTACCGCAAGCGATCCCTGAATAGGGCTCTCGTTTTCTCCCACTTCTTCAATTTTGAATTTTATACCATTATCATAAATACCCTCAGCACCGACTGTAATGGCATTGAACCTTGCAATTTGTTTGCTACCCTTGATCTCAAATCCCGGTGAAAGAAAATAGGGTCCAGATCCTATTTGTTTGTAGCCCATGAAAAATGTGAGATCAATTCTTTTTTGAATTCCATCTTGCTTCCAATTTGACCTCTCCTTTTTATGAAAATTTAGACTTTTTAGGTAGTAATCCGCCCCAATAGATAGTGTAGGCCAGTTAATACCTTTATTAGGTTCTCTGATTCCTCCATTTGAGAAATGATTATAGAGAAAAGCTCCACTAAGGAACCAATTTTCACTAAGCCTCCATTGTGTCGCACAGCCCAATTGTAGTGGAAAGGCAATACGAGTACTGTAACTTAAATTGTCCGGGTTTTTGATTTCGTCGTAGGGTTTGTTCTGGTACGAAAGCCCTACTCCCGCACGTATACTTAGACTTAGTTTTTTGAAAGCACCAAATACTGGTTCTAGGTAAAACATACTTGTTATCCCTTTTCCCAGAACCTCAGGATTATCATAATCCCAAAATGTAAGCGCTACACCCAACTTGGGATAACAGAGACAGGAGTTCCATGCTTGATCTGTTGTTTTATGCCAGGTAAGATCAAATTCCAAACCCGTAGGGAAACTATTTTGAATGGGTCTCACATCCTCGCTGTGAATCAGAACGGAGCCTTGATGCACTCTTAGCCCAAGAACTTTGCTTCCATTGATAATTTTACCTTCCTGGGCAGATATTCCGTTTTGGAAGAGAAAAAGAATTGTATAGAAAACTATTTTGAATTTCCACATCAGCCAAATAACATATTCACTTCAAAATAAAAATAGAGATTATGCTGACAAATGATATTATTGAATGCCTAGTAATTATTTAAGTTTCTTTTGGTGAGTTGATCAAATAATCGCATTTCCCAATATCGGATCTTAGACACCAATATTTGTATTTTGGGCATCTGATTATAAAAACCAGACCATGATCTCACTTTGTAAACCTACCCTTACAGGGTTCTTTTTAGTCCTGTTCAGTCTTTCAGCAACCATCTCCTGGAGTCAGGAAAAGGGAGAATTTTCCATGACGCCCAAGAAAAAAGAATTTCCAGTAGATAAGGTAAAGGAGGCAATTTGGCCGATGCTTACCTCGATCAGAGATAATGCTGATGATAGTGCCTTTGCCAGTTTAACCAAGCAGATGTACACTCTCCAGCTAGAGTATGGCAACCAAAAGTCTGAATTACTGAACAGCCTGGCCACTATTATTAAGGAATCAGAAGCGGAAGTATACGCCTCAAAAGTGGGCGGTGTTATTTCCATCAAACGAAAGAAGGTGGATCCCAACACCTATGATGAGGTAGGGGAGATGCCACATATGGGTGGATGCGATGATATGCCCGATGAAGAGCAAAAAGCTTGTCGGACCCAAAAGCTGTTAATGAACATATACTCGGATATGAAGTATCCGGCCGAAGCCCGAAAAATGGGGCATGAAGGGATGGTGGTTGTAAGGTTTATAGTTGATCAAATGGGAGCCGTAACATTTCCAGAGATAGTTCGCTCCGTGCCGGGTGGCTGTGATGATGAAGTGATCCGGGTTGTTAATAATCTGAAATTTGTACCTGGCAAAATGGATGGAAAGCCTGTCAAAGTGGTGTATCACCTGCCAGTGAAATTTAAGCTTGAGTAATTCTGATTAAGAGAATTCAAAAAAGGCTCCGAAATCTTCGGAGCCTTTTTTCGTAAATTCCGCTCAAACTTTTTTCGCATGTTTTCACCAAAGACCTATCAGGCAAGAAGACAGGCTTTAGCAAAAGCTGTCGGCAAGGGATACATCTTCATCCTGGGAAATGAGGAGGCCCCAAAGAACTACACAGATAATGTGTATCACTTCCGCCAGGATTCTTCCTTTTTGTATTTCTGTGGTATCGATAAGCCCGGATATGCACTGGGCATAGATCTGGCTACAGGGAAAAGCTGTCTCTTTGGAGAAGATATTACCATTGACCATATAGTATGGATGGGTGACCAGCCCAGCCTCCGAGATCTTGCAGATCGCTCAGGCATTGATGAGATCGCCAGTCCGGATGCGATAGCCTCCGTTTTGAAATCCAATAAGGACAACCTGCATTTCCTTCCTCCGTACCGGGCCCTCAATGGGAACAAACTAAAAGGATGGTTGGGTGAAAGCCATATCGAGCCTTCCAGAAAGTTGATCGAAGGAGTCATTGACTTACGCTCCTATAAATCCGAGGAGGAGCTTTTTGAAATTGAAAAAGCGGTAGCCCTTACTCGCGATATGCATCACTATGTTCGCGATCATGCCAAGCCAGGATTATTGGAATCCGAATTAAGTGGTCCCATCTCTGGGATGGCAATGTCGCAGGGTGGTGACCTGGCTTATGGAGTCATCCTTACGATCAATGGCCAGATCCT